>CBFCXA010000006.1:0-25444 GCA_965601985.1 uncultured Chromatiales bacterium
TTGTTATGGCGCGCCCGGAGGGATTCGAACCCCCGGCCTCTGCCTCCGGAGGGCAGCGCTCTATCCAGCTGAGCTACGGGCGCGGCAAGCGTCTTATTCTAAGGGAATTCGACCGAGAACCCAGCTTCACGGGTGGCGTCGGTTTCTGCCCTGCTTCCAAACCGGTTTGCACGCACGCTATCGCCGCGCGATGCTTGATACATGGCGACGGAAGAGCTGACTGACGACCTGTTCCTGGATGTCTTCGACCAGGCACCGGAGCGGTCGCTGCAACCGGGCGATGTGCTGATCCACGAGGGCGAGCCGGCCGAGGAAGTATTCAATATCGTCGACGGTATGCTGATGGTCAGCCGGCAGGGACGCGACGGGCGGCGGCAGGTGCTGAGTTTCCTGTTTCCGGACAACTTCGTCGGGCTGACCGCAACCAAGCGCTATTTCTTTACCGTCGAGGCGGTGATCCCCAGCCGGGTCGTCAGCCGGCCCCGCGAAGCGCTGGACCGGCGTCTGGCGGCCGACAACGACGCCGATCGGGCCTTCATTGCCATGGTGTTCCGCGTTCTCGAGAACCTGGTCGACCTCGCCTACAGCCTTGGCCAGCGCACCGCGCGTGAGCGCCTGGCGGTGTTCGTGCTGTATCTGCGCCACCGCTACAGGCTCAGCGCCGGCATTACCGACGACGACGACCCGCAGCTGGCCGAGGTGGCGCTGCCGATGAGCCGCAGCGACATCGCGGATTTCCTTGGCCTGAAGAAGGAAACCGTGAGCCGCAGCTTCACCCAGCTGGAGCAGCAGGGCCTGATCGAAAGGCTCGGCAGCGACCGCGTGCGGGTACTGGACCTCCACGGCCTGCGCGAGCTGGCCGGCGTGCTGGACTTCGCCTCACCGCTGCGCCTGCCGCCGGCCCGAAACGCGAACACCCCGCTTTAAGCGGGCCGGCAACCTCCTTATAATCCGCGCCCACGCAAAGCCCTGCATCTCGGGGCAAAAACGGAACTTTTCAGTGAACACAACGGCTAGCCAGGACCAGCGGTTTTTCGACATCTTCATCCTGGTGATCGGGATACTGGTCGCGATCACCTTCGCCCTGTTCATTCTGGCGCGCTATGTCGCCGGCAATACCCAGGAAGCCTGGGCGCTGATCGACAACAGCTACCAGGAGCAGGTGAAGGAGCGCATCGCGCCGATCGGCCTGGTCGCGGTCGAGGGTGAAGCGCTGCCGGATACCGGCGAGCCAGCCGCGCCGGACGATCTGCCCAGCGCGGCCCCGGTCGCAGTGGCCATGACCGGGCCGCAGGTCTACAACGCCGCCTGCCTGGCCTGCCACGGCGCGGGCATCGGCGGCGCACCCAAGACCGGGGACGCGGGAGCCTGGGCACCGCGCATCGCCCAGGGCCAGGACGTACTCACTGATCATGTGATCAACGGCTACCAGGGTGAAGCCGGCTACATGCCGCCCAAGGGCGGGCGCGTCGATCTGTCCGACGAAGAAATCCTCGCCGCGATGACTTACATGCTGGAGGAATCCAGCTAGTCTCGTTCGCCGGACGGCCAGCCCGGGCGAAAGCTCAGGGCCTCGGCCAGCTGATCACTGCCGATCGTCTCACTTGCCGCCAGGTCGGCGATGGTCCGTGCCACGCGCAGGCTGTTGTCGCAGGCACGCGCGGAAAGCTGCAAGCGGTCTACGGCGGCGCTGAACATGCGCCGCCCGCTGCGCTCCAGCCGGCAATCGCGACGAAGCTTGAGTCCGTGCAACCGCCGATTGGCACAGCCACCTCGCGAGAGCTGGCGGGCCCGCGCGCAGGCGACGCGTTCGCGCACCGCCGCCGACGGTTCGCCCTGCCCGTCGATCGCGAGATAGTCGTCGGTCAGCGGCTCGCGCTGCAGTGCCAGCAGCATGTCCATGCGATCCAGAAACGGCCCGGACACGCGATTGCGATAGCGCGCGACATCTGCGGCGCTGCACCGGCATTCGCGCCGCGGATCCCCTGCATAGCCGCAGGGGCAGGGATTCATCGCGGCGACCAGCTGAAAACGCGCGGGAAACTCCAGGCTGCGCCCGGCGCGCGCGATACAGACCCGGCCGGTTTCCAGCGGTTCGCGCAGCGCTTCGAGCACGGTGCGTGAGAACTCCGGCAGCTCGTCGAGGAACAACACGCCGTTATGCGCCAGCGAGATTTCCCCCGGGCCCGGCGGTACGCCGCCGCCGACCACCGCCGCGGCGGACGCGCCGTGGTGAGGCGCACGAAACGGTGGCCGCAGATCGAGCCCGCCGGAAGGACGGCCGGCCACGGACCGCAGCATGGCACAGTCCAGTGCCTCGGCGCGGGACAGCGGCGGCAGCACGCCAGCCAGGCGTTGCGCCAGCATGCTCTTGCCGGTTCCCGGCGGGCCGATCAGCAACAGGTTGTGTCCACCGGCCGCGGCAACCTCCAGCGCGCGCCGGGCGCGAGCCTGTCCGCGCACGTCGGCCAGGTCGGCGACACCATGCGGTGTAGCATCCTGCGGCGGGTCGGCGGCAGGCAGCTTGGCTTCGTCGCGCAGCTGCCGGACCACGCCCAGCAGGTCTTCGGCCAGCAGAACCTTCTCGTCGTCGAGCAGGGCCGCTTCGGCAGCGATCGCAGCCGGCGCTACACAGCGATGCCCGGCAGCACGAGCCGCAACCAGTGCCGGCAACAGGCCAGGCGACGCCCGCAGCCCGCTGGCAAACGCCAGCTCGCCGAAAAACTCCCAGCCGGCAAGGCGGTCGGCCGGCAGCTGGCGCGTCGCGGCCAGGATGCCAAGGGCGATGGCCAGATCGTAACGTCCGCCGGCCTTGGGCAGATCCGCCGGTGCGAGGTTTACGTTGATCTTGCGGCTGGGAACTTCGAAGCCGGCCGAGCGAATCGCGGCTCGCACGCGCTGTCGGCTTTCGCGCAGCGCAGTTTCTACCAGGCCGACAATCACCAGGCCGGGCAGGCCACCGGCGGGCTCTACTTCTACGGTTACCTGCGGCGCCTGCAGGCCCAGCTGCCCGCGCGTCAGCACGGTGGCCAGCGGCATCGGCTAGTCCGTGTCGGTCTCGGCCCCGGATTGGTCGCCGGCTGACACCTGCCCTTGCAGGCGCGCCAGTTCGGCCTCCAGCGCGTCGAGTTTTTCGCGGCTGCGCTCGAGCAGCCGGCGCTGCACGTCGAATTCCTCGCGCGTCACCAGATCCAGGCGCGACAGCGCGGTCTGCAGCACGCTTTCGAAATTGCGTTGCAGATCGTCGCCGGCGGCCTGCATGCCCTGCGGTACGTTCCGGACCAGCCGTTCGGCCAGATCCCTGACAAAAGTCTCCTGCATGGTTCCTTTTCCTGGCTGGATGTCAGACGCGGTGCGCCTGCCTCATTAGCTGGCAAGCCGGGATTCGCTCTGCACCAAGTTAGTGCACCCCGATCCGGCGCCGGCGGCGGCGCCGGGCCGCAAGCCAATGAATCCGAAGGCTGCCCATAGTTGGCACGGAATCTGCTTACTGCCAGTCCGTTGACGGGGATGGTGGCACCCGGGCCTTCTTATCGCAACGAACGATTGGAGCGTCAATGTGCACAAACGCCCGCTTAAGAGAGCGTAGCCGCTGCCAGGGGTCTTACAGCCACGTCTTCTAACACTGTTCACCCGACGGGAAGGCCGAAACAGATACCTGAAGCCGGCATCCGGCCCGGCGCCTTACCCGACCAGAGAACAAGAGCAAGACACGACCAGGAGTCGAAGCAATGAAGCTCATTACAGCAATCATCAAGCCGTTCAAGCTCGATGACGTCCGCCAGGCCGTCGCCGACATCGGTATCCAGGGCATCACGGTAACCGAGGTCAAGGGCTTCGGACGCCAGCGTGGCCATACTGAACTCTATCGGGGCGCCGAGTACGTGGTCGACTTCCTGCCCAAGACCAAGATCGAGATGGCCGTCGCCGACGACATCGCGGAACAGGTGGTCGAGGCCATCGTCAACACGGCCCGCACCGGCAAGATCGGTGACGGAAAAATCTTCGTCAGCGACCTGTCCGAGGTCGTGCGCATCCGCACCGGCGAGACCGGCGCGGAAGCAGTCTGAGCGAAGCTGACAAGGGAACAAAACAATGGATCAAGTACTGGAACTCAGCTACGCGCTGGACACTTTCTACTTTCTGGTCTGCGGCGCGCTGGTCATGTGGATGGCAGCCGGCTTCACCATGCTCGAGTCGGGCCTGGTGCGGGCCAAGAACACGGCCGAAATCCTGACCAAGAACGTCGGCCTGTATTCGATTGCCTGCATCATGTACATGCTGGTCGGCTACGGCATCATGTACGGGGACGGCAACGGCGTGATTCCCGGCATCAGCATGCTGGGCGCAGATGACAACTCTGCGGCGGATGTAATCGCCGGCGGCGACGACGCGCCCTACTACTCCGCGTTGTCGGATTTCTTTTTCCAGGTGGTGTTTGTCGCCACCGCGATGTCGATCGTGTCCGGCGCGGTGGCCGAGCGCATGAAGCTGTGGAGCTTCTTCGCCTTTGCCGTGGTGCTGACCGGCTTCATCTACCCGATCCAGGGATACTGGAAGTGGGGCGGCGGCTTCCTCGACGGCCTCGGCTTCCTCGACTTCGCAGGCTCCGGCGTGGTGCACATGTGCGGTGCGGCCGCGGCGCTGGCCGGGGTAATCCTGCTCGGGGCGCGCAAGGGCAAGTACGGCCCGAACGGCCAGGTCTACGCAATTCCCGGCGCCAACCTGCCACTGGCCACGCTGGGTACGCTGATCCTGTGGCTGGGCTGGTTCGGATTCAACGGCGGTTCGGAGCTGAAAGTCTCCGATGTGGGTGAGGCCAACGCGGTTGCGCTGGTGTTCGTCAACACCAACATGGCGGCCTCAGGCGGCCTGGTCGCGGCCCTGTTGCTGGCACGCATCTGGTTCGGCAAGGCTGATCTCACGATGGCGTTGAACGGCGCGCTGGCCGGGCTGGTGGCGATTACCGCAGAACCGCTGACCCCGACGCCGATTGCAGCCACGCTGATTGGCGGGGTCGGCGGGCTGATCGTGGTGCCGTCTATCGTCTTCATGGACCGGACTTTCAGGATCGACGACCCGGTCGGCGCGATCTCGGTACACGGGGTGGTCGGTATCTGGGGCTTGCTGGCCGTGGCCCTCACCAACCCGGACGCATCGCTGCTAGCGCAGCTGATCGGCATCGGCACCATCTTCGCCTGGGTGTTCGTCACCAGCTTCGTGGTCTGGTTCGCGATCAAGTCGATCGTCGGCATCCGGGTCGCCGAAGAGGAGGAGTACGAAGGCGTGGACATCGGGGAATGTGGCGTGGAGGCCTATCCCGAGTTCACCAAGGCACCCGAATAGAGCGGACCCATCCCCCGACAGGCGGGCCGGCCTCCGGTCCGCGTGTCCCCCCCCAAGCCCGCGGCCGCTTGTCGGTCGCGGGCTTTTTTCTGCAGGACTGGACATAATCCGGCCAGCGATCAGAATAAAGGCTCGCGCTGATCGTGAACCGCATCAATCCCTTTACTGGCAGCGCCCCGCATACTCTTACAGTCTGCCGGTAGGGGAACTGACCGGCGAGGAGACCCCCGCATGAAAGCTTCAGTTGCGCTTGCTGCCGTCCTGGGACTGGCTGTGCTGGCCGCCAGCGCCACCGCGGAAGACGTGGTCGTCTACCGCTGGGTCGATAATGACGGTGTGCAGCATTTCACCGACCGGCCGCCGAACGGCGCGTCGGTCGAACTCACCGGCATTCGTTCGCAGCGCACCGACACCAGTACCGTGCAGGCGCGCGTCGAGCAGCAGTCGAAGACCTACACCAAGGCCCAGACGCGACGCGCGGACCAGGCCGGTGAGCGTGACGAGGCGGCACAGCAGCGCGCCGAGACCCGTCAACAGCGCGCGGACAACTGCGAGAAAGCCAAAGAAAGGCTCGAAACCTATGCCACGGCTCGCCGCCTGTATCGCCCATTGCCCGACGGTGAGCGCGACTATCTTTCCAGCGAGGAAATGGACTCCGCTCGCGCAAGTGCCCAACAGGAAGTCGACAACTGGTGTGACTAGGCACCGGCCACGGCGCTGATTCGCGTTGGCCAGGGAAAACCCGAGCGCTACCTCCTCAGACGGTTCATACCTGCCGGATTTCTGCACGCCGGCCGCGGCGCTCTGCGTGGTTCTGATCGCGGAACTCGTGGCCATCGGCCTGACGCTGGCCCGTCAGGCCGGCTGGGAATTCTTCTTCGCCGACCTCGCAAAGACCTCGTTGCTGATGCTGTGGATGTCACTGACCAGCGCCGCGGTCCTGTGCGTCACGCGACGCTGGATCGCCGGTTTCCCGGCGCCGCAGGCCAGCCTGTGGACGATCGCGACCGTGCTGGCGGTCGTGCTGCTGGTTTCCGAAGGCGTTTACTGGCTCGGTGTCGGCTATGGCGCGGAACTCGCGCCCGGCTGGTTTCCCGGAGACCACGGCTTTTTCCTGTCGCGCAACCTGCTGGTCGGCCTCCTGATCACCGGGCTGATGCTGCGCTACTTCTATGTCTCTCACCAGTGGCGGCGCAACGTGGAGCGCCAGGCCGAAAGTCGCATCCTCGCCCTGCAGGCACGTATCCGCCCGCATTTCCTGTTCAACAGCATGAACACCATCGCAGACCTGACGCGCAGCAATCCTGCCGCAGCCGAGGCCGCAGTCGAAGATCTCGCCGACCTGTTTCGCGCCTCGCTGCGCGACGGCCAGGAACTGGTCGGACTATCGGACGAACTCGCCATTACGCAGGTCTACGAGCGCATGGAAAAACAGCGACTCGGTGCGCGACTCGACGTCGACTGGGAGGTCGAGGAACTGCCTGCGTCCGCGCGAGTACCCGGGCTGATACTGCAACCCTTGCTGGAAAACGCGATTTATCACGGCATCGAACCGCTGCAGGATCCGGGCCGCATCGAAGTGCGCGGCCTGCGCAAGGGCGACATGGTTTACATCTCAGTGCGCAATCCACTGCCGCCGAAAGACGCGCGCGCGAGTGCCGGCAACCGGATCGCGATCGAAAACATCCGCGAGCGCCTGCAGCTCGCCTTCGGCCAGCGCGCGCGACTGTCCACGGCCATCGACGCGACGCACTACGAAGTGAGCATCGCGTTTCCGTATCGCGACTGAAGCGGCAGCCGCTATCATGCCGCCATGACCGATGTGCGCGTACTGATCACCGATGACGAAGCGCCGGCGCGCGCCCGGCTGAGGCGCATGCTCGATGAGCTCGACGGCTACGAGGTCATCGGCGAAGCCGCCAATGGCCGCGAGGCGCTCGAGCTGTGCGCGAAGCTGGGACCGGACATTCTGCTGCTCGACATCCGCATGCCGGAAATGGACGGTCTGGAAACCGCCCGTCACCTGGCCACTGCCGACACTGCGCCGGCGGTTATCTTCACCACCGCGTTCGATAACTACGCAATCGACGCCTTCGATGCCCAGGCCGTGGGCTACCTGCTCAAGCCGGTGCGCCGTGAACGGCTGCTGCGCGCACTCGGCCAGGCCGCGCGCCTGAGCCGCCCGCAGCTGAGCAGCCTGGCCGCGGCGCCCGTGACAGCGGCGCGGCGCAATATCTGCGTGCGCAAGACCACCGGACTGCAGCTGATACCGATCGAGGAGGTGCGCTACTTTCGCGCCGACCAGAAGTACGTCACGGTCAATCACAGCGGCGGGGAGGACCTGATCGACGAGCCGCTCAAGGACCTGGCGGAAGAATTCGGCGACAGGCTCATTCGCATTCATCGCAGCGTGCTGGTGGCGGCCGATTGCCTCGACCGCCTGGAACGCAGCACATCGGGTCAACACGAACTCTGGCTCAAGGGCATCGACGAACCGCTGCCGGTGAGCCGGCGGCACGCGATCGAGGTCAAGCTGGCGCTCAGGCGCCGCGGTTAGCGGACTCTACGGCCGGGCCGTTCGTGGCAAAATGGCGACTCCGGGCAGTCGCGCACAGGGATCATGAATCAGCAAAGCGAAGCGGGCGAATCGGCAACAGAGCCGGTCGCCGAGCAGCCGTCGGCCGACACCGGCAACGATCAGGCAGCGCCGGCCGCCGATCAGGCAGCGGAGGACGATAAGAAGGCAGCGCGCGGCGGAGGCTTTGCGGCCTGGCTGGCGTTGCTGATCGCGTTGCTGGCCGCCGGCGGCCTCGGCTACCTGTGGACACTGCAGCAGGCCCAGCAGCAGACCAACCAACGGACCGAGCAGCTCAGCGACGAACTGCGCGAGCGCGTCGGTGAAGTCGAACGGCTGGAAACACGCCTGAACGAGCTGATCAAAGCCGACTCGGACCTGGCAGACGATCTCAAGTTTCTCGAGCAGCAGCTGTCGAGCCAGAGCCGCCAGCTCGATCTCGTGCCGGCACGGGTCGAACGGATGGAACGCGCGCTGGAAGCGCTGCCGGGCGTCGCCGACCAGGCGCGCTCGGCCTGGCTGCTGTCGGAAGCCGAATACTACCTGCGCATCGGTAACGCGCAGCTCAACCTGGCGCGCAACGCGGACATAGCCTTGCGGGCGCTGGAACTCGCGGACGAAAAACTGCGCGACGTCGGCGACCCGGGCCTGGTGCGGGTTCGCCGCGTGCTGGCCGACGAGATGACCGCGCTGCGCGGCGTGCCGCGGCCGGATGCCGAAGGCATCGCGCTGCAACTGAGCAGCCTGGCGCGGTCCCTGGTGGAGCTGCCGCTGACCCGCCAGACACCGGAGAGTTACGGGCAGGCCGATGGCCGCGAGAGCGCCCGAAGCGGCTGGGAGCGCGCCTGGCGGTCGATCAAGGATGCGTTGATGAGCATCGTGCGGGTGAAGCGTACCGACGAGGTCGTGGTGCCGCTGCGAACCGAGATCGAGGAGTCGATCCTGCTGCGCGGCATGGAAACCGAACTCGACGTCGCGCGGCTGGCGCTGATTCGCGGCGATGCCAGTCTGTATCGCGACGCGCTGGCCGGCGTGCAGGAACGCCTGAGCAGGCACTTCGACGGCGATGCATCGTCGGTACAGGCGGCCCAGCGCCAGCTTGAACAGCTGTCCGGTGCCGAGCTGCCGGAGACCATGCCGGATATCTCGGCCTCGCTGAACCTGCTCCTGCGTTACGGCACGGACCTGCCCGAAGCATGAAATTCGGCCTGTTCGTCATCCTGACCCTGGCGGCGGGCTCGATTGCCGCGCACTTTCTGCTGCAGGACAACGGCTACGTCCTGATCAATTTTCGCGGTTACGCGATCGAGATGTCGGTACCGGTGCTGGTATTCGTACTGACGGTTCTGTACCTGCTGGCGCGGATGCTGGTACGCATCTGGAAGGCGCCGAGAGCGCTGGGTGAGGCAGCCGGCAGGCAACGCGCGAAGCGTTCGGGAAAGAAGGCCACGGCCGGCATGATCGCACTGTCCCAGGGCCAGCTGGCCAAAGGTGAAAGGCTGCTGACGCGGGCCGCGGCCGAAAGCCCGACCCCGCTGCTCAATTACCTGGCGGCGGCGCGTGCCGCGCAGATGCAGGGTGACCGCGAACGCCGCGACAGCTGGCTGCGCATGGCCTACGAGGTGGACGAAGACGCTGTTAACGCAGTGCTGCTGACCCAGGCGGAGCTGCAGCTGGCCGATGGCGAGCGCGAGCAGGCACTGGCCAGCCTGACCCGGCTGCTGGAAAGCCAGCCGAAACATCCGCAGGCACTGCGCCTGCTGGCGGAGTTACGACACGAAGAGCAGAACTGGACCGCGCTTTCGGAACTGCTGCCGAGCCTGCGCAAGCTGCCTAACCTGTCGCGCGAGCAACTCGAAAGCTGGACCATCGACACGGGCGTCGGGCTGCTCGGCCAGCCGGATCTGGATCGCGCGGCGATCGACTCACACTGGCAGTCCCTGCCGCGCACGTTGCGCAAGGCGCGCCCGCTGCAGCGCGCGAGAATCCGCTCGCTGGTCCGCGTCAACGCGATTGCCGAAGCCGACAAGGAAATTCGCCAAGCGCTGCGCAAAGAGTGGGACGAAGAACTGGTCACTCAATACGGCGAGATCGAGCTGCCCGACGCGGCGAAACAACTGTCCACACTCGAGGGCTGGCTGCGCAAGCGACCGGAAGACCCGGGGCTGCTGTTAGCGGCCGGGCGCGCGTGTATGCGCAACAAGCTCTGGGGCAAGGCCCGCAGTTACCTCGAATCGAGCCTGGCCGCGCGTCCCGACCCGATGGCCTACAACGTGCTCGGCCAGCTGATGCTGCAACTGGGCGACGGCGATGGCGCCACGGACGCTTTCCGCCGCGGTCTGACCATGGGCTATACCGGCAGCCCCGAGGTGCCGCGCCTGACCGCGGATCCCGAACCCGCCGCCGACAGCTAGCTGATCAGTCCGGCGTCAGGGCTGGCTGCGCGAGGTCCGCAGCCACTGAGCCAGCGGCTCCCACTGCTCCCAGTCCGGCCAGGCGAGGTATTCCGGCAACTCGTAGACGCCCAGGCCCCGGGTATAGGCGCGGATATAGTTCTGCGCTTCTCGCAGCGTCGCGACATAGGGAATCCGCAGCTTCTGCAGGTACTCGTCCAATTCCTCGAAAATCAGCGTATTTTCCCGCACCCTATTGGCAACTACGGCGATTTTCACGCCTTTTTTCTGCACTTTGGGTACTTCTTTCAGCTCTGCGAGAAATCTCGCCACTGCCTGCATGTCGATGCTGGATGGCAGGACCGGTACCACGATGGTCTCGGCATGCTTGACCAGGTCGGTCAGCTCGGTGCCGTGTGAGCGCGCCGGAGCGTCGATCACGGCGACATCGGCCGATCGGGGCAGGTGACGGAAACCGTCCTGGAAACCGGCCACACCGGTGATTTCCGGCCGGCCCGCAGGACGCCGGGCAACCCAGTCCAGGCTGGAGGCCTGCGGATCGTAGTCGACCAGTGCGACCTTGTTGCCCAGTTCGGCTGCAAAGTAGCTGGCGATATTGGTTGCCAGGGTGCTCTTGCCGCAGCCGCCCTTGGCGTTCAGGACCATTATATGGCGCATTGTTATTAGCCCTCTGCCATGCAGCGAAGGGCTAAACTTAGCGGCGCATTTAACAAAAGTCCATGTAACCGGCCGGTCATGCAGCCGCCCGCCCCTATAATCGCCGCTCCCCGCCTTCCGGATAAGAACATGCGCAGCGCATTCACCAAGATGCACGGTCTGGGCAACGACTTCATGGTCGTGGCCGCGGACGGCCTGCCCGTGCCCGGGCCAGAGCGCATTCGGCAACTGGCCGACCGGCACACCGGCATTGGCTTCGACCAGCTGCTGTGTCTGGAGCCGCCGCGCGATCGCCGAGCAGATATTCGTTACCGGATTTTCAACAGCGACGGCAGCGAATCCGAGCAATGCGGCAACGGCGCGCGCTGCATTGCCCGCTACCTGGCCCCAGATGCCGCGGACGGCGAACTGAAGCTGGAACATGGTCTGGGTATTTCACGCGCCCGCCTGCTCGCCGACGGTGAGGTCAGCGTCGACATGGGCGCACCCGACTTCGACCCGGCTTCTCTGCCTTTTGTTACCGATGCGCCGGCGGAAAGCTACCGACTCGACATCGACGGCGAAGCGGTCGAATTTCGCGTCGTGTCGATGGGCAACCCGCATGCGGTGCTGCTGGTCGACGACGTCGACTCGGCGCCGGTTGCAGGCGTCGGACCGGCGCTGCAGAACCACGAGCGTTTCCCCAACCGTGCTAACATCGGGTTCATGCAGGTGGTCGCTCCCGGGCACGCACGGCTGCGGGTTTTCGAGCGGGGTGCGGGTGAGACCAGCGGATGCGGAACCGGCGCCTGTGCCGCGGCTGTGGTGGGCCAGCGCGCAGGATTGCTGGATTCGACAGTGCGCATCCAATTGCCCGGAGGCCCGGTGACCGTCAGCTGGCAAGGTGCCGATGAGCCGGTCTGGCTCACCGGTGAAGCGGTTACCGTGTTCGAGGGAAATATCGATATATGAGCACACTCAAGCAGCCCCAGGTCGAAGAACTCACGCTGACAGAGACCGATATCGCCGACTATCTGACCGCTCACCCCGACTACTTCGAACGCCACCTGGGACTGCTCGGAAATCTGCGACTCCCGCACCGTACCGGCACGGCCGCCGTGTCACTGGTCGAAAAACAGGTCGCGGTGCTGCGCCAGACCAATCTGAAGCTGGAACGCAAACTGCGCGACCTGGTCGAGGTCGCCAAGGGCAACGATCAGCTTGCCGAGAAAATTCACGAGCTGTCGCTGGCGCTGCTCGAGACCCGCGACCGCAACCAGGTCATCGCACTGCTGGAGCGGGAACTGCGTACCAGCTTCAAGGCCGACCGTGCGGTGCTGGTACTGTTCCGCCGCGACGACGAACTCGAGCAGACCGCGTTTCTGCGCATATTCGAACGCGACGCCGACGAGCTCGCACCGTTCCGCACCTTCTTCGAAGCCGGCAAGCCGCGTTGCGGGCGGGTTCGCGATGCGCAGCGCCGCTTCCTATTCGGCAACGACGATGTCGAAGTCGGCTCCGTCGCTCTGCTGCCGCTGGGTAAATCCGTAGAGCTCGGGTTCCTGGCTATCGGCAGCCGTGATGCCGAGCACTTTCATCCGGGCAAGAGCATCGACTTCCTGAGCCGTCTCGGCGATCTGGTCAGCTGCGCGCTGCGGCGCTAGCCGGCAAGCCGGCGCGGTAAGACGCCCGCATGCAAACCGACCAGTGGCAGCAGGTCACTGAGTTTCTCGCTCACCTCGAGCTGGAGCGCCGCCTGTCGCCGCACACCGTTGCGGCTTACCGGCGCGACCTCCAGTGTCTGGCCGAATTCTGCGACGAGAGTGAAATCAGCGACTGGGCCCAGCTGCAGCACCATCACCTGCGGCGCTACGCTGCGGTTGCGCATGGCCGGGGCTTGAGCCCGCGCAGCGTGCAGCGGCGCCTGTCCGGTGCGCGGAGCTTTCTCAACTACCTGCTGCGCGAAGGCCGGCTGGGCGATAACCCGGGCCAGGACATTTCCGCGCCGCGCGCGGCCCGCAAACTGCCAGACACGCTCGATGTCGACCAGATGAGCCGGCTGCTGGCGATCCCGGGCGACGACGCGGTGACCCGTCGCGACCGGGCCATACTCGAACTGCTTTACTCATCGGGGCTGCGGCTGGCCGAGCTGGTCGACTTGGACCCCGCCGACCTCGACCTTGATGAAGCCACCGTGCGGGTCACCGGCAAGGGCCGCAAGACGCGCATCCTGCCGGTCGGGCGCAAGGCCAGGGCCGCCGTGGCCGCCTGGCTCGCAAGCCGCGGCGAGCTGGCCCGGACCGACGAGACCGCATTGTTCGTCGGTACCCGCGGCCGGCGCATCAGCCCCAGGGTCGTGCAGCAGCGGGTGCGGTACTGGGCCGCGCAGGCCGGGCTGCCCAAGCGCGTCTATCCGCACCTGTTCCGGCACAGCTTCGCCACCCATCTGCTGGAGTCCAGCGGCGACCTGCGCGGCGTGCAGGAACTGCTGGGCCACGCGGACATCAGTACCACGCAGATCTACACGCACCTTGATTTCCAGCACCTGGCCCAGATATACGACGAAGCGCACCCCCGGGCGCGCCGCCCGGCACGGCGGCGAGACCGGGACAAAAATTAATTCGTCACCGCGGCGGCCGCAGCGATCCGGCCCCCGAACAGGGCGGCCCTCGATACCCGCAAGGACTCAGCATGGAGCAATACCACGCCACTACGATCGTCTCTGTCAGGCGGGGCGACACCGTCGCCATCGCCGGCGACGGTCAGGTCAGCATGGGCAACACCGTGATGAAGGGTAACGCCCGCAAAGTGCGCCCGCTGGCCGACGGCCGCGTGATTTCGGGCTTCGCCGGCGGCACTGCGGATGCCTTCACGCTGTTCGAGCTGTTTGAGACAAAGCTGGAGCAGTACGGCAACCTGACGCGTGCGGCAATCGAGTTGGCCAAGGACTGGCGTACCGACCGGCGTCTGCGCCGGCTCGAGGCACTGCTGTGCGTGGCCGATACGAAGACTTCGCTGATCATCTCCGGTAACGGCGACGTAATCGAACCTGAAGACGACCTGATGGCCATCGGCTCGGGCGGCCCTTTCGCGCAGGCCGCAGCACGCGCTCTGCTTGAGAGCAGCGAGCTGTCGGCCGAAGACATCGTGCGCAAGTCGCTCGAGATCGCCGCGTCGATCTGCGTATATACAAACAGCAACATCGTCGTCGAAACGCTGCCCAACGAGCAGGCGAAGTGAAGGACTCCGCATGTCACAGATGACTCCGCGTGAAATCGTCCAGGAGCTGGACAAGCACATCATCGGCCAGGACGACGCCAAGCGGGCTGTCGCCATCGCGCTGCGCAACCGTTGGCGGCGCATGCAGGTAGACGAATCGCTGCGTAACGAGATCACGCCGAAGAACATCCTGATGATGGGCCCGACCGGCGTCGGCAAGACCGAAATCGCACGCCGGCTGGCGCGCCTGGCGCGCGCGCCGTTCATCAAGGTCGAGGCAACCAAATTCACGGAAGTCGGCTATGTCGGTCGCGAAGTCGACAGCATCATCCGTGATCTGGCCGATGTCGCAGTCAAGGATGCACGCGAAGTGGCGACGGAAAAGGTCCGCCACCGCGCCGAAGACGCGGCCGAGGATCGCGTGCTCGACGCGCTGCTGCCACCGCCACGCAACAGCCTGGGCCAGCCGGAGACGCCACAGGATTCGGACACCCGACAAAAGTTCCGCAAGATGCTTCGCGAGGGCAAGCTCGACGACAAGGAAATCGAGATCGAGCTGCGCGGGCCGACCATGGGCGTCGAAATCATGGCCCCACCCGGCATGGAAGAAATGACCAGCCAGCTGCAGGGCATGTTTCAGAACATGGGCAACGCGCGCAGCAGCACGCGCAAGCTGCGCGTGGCCGACGCTTTCAAACAGCTGGTCGAGGAAGAAGCGGACAAGCTGGTCAACGAGGAAGAAATCAAGCTCGAAGCGGTGCAGAACGTCGAGCAGAACGGCATCGTGTTCGTCGACGAAATCGACAAGGTTGCGCGGCGTTCCGACACCATGGGTGCGGACGTGTCGCGCGAAGGCGTGCAGCGCGATCTGCTGCCGCTGGTCGAGGGCTGCACGGTCACGACCAAGTACGGCATGGTCAAGACCGACCACATTCTGTTCATCGCGTCGGGGGCCTTCCATACCGCGAAGCCCGCCGACCTGATACCAGAACTGCAGGGCCGCTTCCCGATCCGCGTCGAGCTCAAGGCGCTCAGGGCCGAGGACTTCGAGCGCATCCTGACCGAGCCGGACGCATCGCTTTGCGAGCAGTACCGCGAGCTGATGGCGACCGAGGGCGTGAAGCTGGAGTTCGCCGAATCCGGCGTGCAGAAGCTGGCCGACATCGCTTTTCGGGTGAATTCCCAGAACGAGAACATCGGCGCGCGACGGCTGCATACCGTTATGGAACGGCTGCTCGACCAGCTGTCGTTCGACGCGGCCGAGCGTGACGGCGAGACACTGCAGATCGACGCCGACTACGTCGAGGCGCAGCTCGGCGAGCTGGTCAGGGACGAGGATCTGAGCCGCTATATCCTGTAGGCGGCAGCGCCCGGGCAGCGGTTAGAATGTGCCGCCCGGAGCGCCCATGAACGACCAGCCCGACCAGACCCATTTCGGTTTCCAGACCGTGCCGACAGCCGACAAGGCGCGGCGCGTGCGTGGCGTGTTCGATTCGGTCGCCGGCAACTACGACTTGATGAACGACCTGATGTCGGGCGGCCTGCACCGGCTGTGGAAGCGCTTCACGCTGGCCCGAACCGGGCTCCGGCCAGGCCAGTCGGCGCTGGATGTGGCCGGTGGCACCGGGGATCTCAGCGCCGGCATGGCGCGCCAGGTCGGGCCATCCGGCCAGGTCATTCTCAGCGATATCAACGCGGCCATGCTGGCCGAGGGCCGCGACCGTCTGATCGACCGGGGCATCGCCGGCAATCTCGGTGTGGTGCAGGCCAATGCCGAACGGTTGCCGTTCCGCGATTCGAGCTTTCACTGCGTGACCATCGGTTTCGGTCTGCGCAACGTGACCGACAAGCCGGCCGCCGTGGCCGAAATGACGCGCGTACTCAAGCCCGGCGGTCGCCTGCTGGTGCTGGAATTCTCCCGGCCCGCAATCGAATTCCTGCGACCGGTCTACGACCTGTACTCCTTCCAGGTGCTGCCACGGCTCGGCGAGCTGGTGGCCGGCGATCGTGAAAGCTACCAGTACCTGGCCGAATCGATCCGCATGCACCCGAACCAGTACGCCATGCTGCAGATGCTCGAGGAAGCAGGGCTCGAAGACTGTCGTTATCACAACCTCAGCGGCGGCATCGTCGCGCTGCACATTGGCCAGCGCTACTGACGTGGACCCTCTGCTCGCAACCGCAACCGCGCTGCTCAATCGCGGCATCCAGACTTCGGCAACCGCGCGGGGCCTGGTCACCGAACTCGACGGTCGCCGGCTGGCCATGGTGATGGATCCGCCGGGAACGCGCGTGGTGCTGACGGCCACCGACGGCAGACTGATCGCCGGCCTGTCGGCAGAGGACGAGGCCGATGCCGAACTGCGCGGCGGGCCGATCGGTTTCGCGCGCCTGCAGCTGGGCGATCCGCAGTCGGTGCTGCGCAGCGGTGCGGTGCGCATCAGCGGCGACACCGAAACCGCAGAACGTTTCCAGGCACTGCTGGAATCCGCGCGTCCCGATCCGGAGGAAGAACTGGCGAAAGTCATCGGCGACGTGCCGGCCCACCAACTCGGCGAAGCCGCACGCGGGCTGGCCGGCTGGACGCGCACCGCGGCGGAGAGTTTCGCCCGCAGCCTGTCCGAATACCTGCGCGAAGAGCGCCGCGACCTGCCGACCCGCAGCGAGATTGATGCGCACCTCGACGCGGTCGACGAGTTCGCGGCCGCGGTCGACCGGGCCGAAGCACGGCTTAAACTGCTGCGCGACGAGCAGGCGGATACCGCCTGATGTTCAGACCCCGACTTTTGCTGCGCCTGCTGGCAATCCAGCGGGTCCTGGTCCGCCACGGCCTCGACGAGCTGGTGCGCAGCTCCCACCTGCTGCGACCGGCGCGCGTTCTGTTCTGGCTGTCACCGGCCGCCTGGCGCAGCCGTCACGAAGACAAGCCGCGCGGCGTGCGCATCCGCGAAGCCCTGGAAGAACTCGGACCGATTTTCGTCAAGTTCGGACAGTCATTGTCGACCCGTCAGGACCTGCTGCCACCCGACATTGGTACCGAGCTGGCGAAACTGCAGGACCAGGTGCCGCCGTTCCCGGCCGACCAGGCGCGGCAGATCATTGCCGATGCCTACGGCCGGCCGCCCGAGGAAGTCTTTGCCGAGATCGAGCCCGAAGCGCTGGCCGCCGCGTCGATCGCACAAGTGCACCTGGCCCGCCTGCCAAGCGGCGAGGAAGTGATCGTCAAGATCCTGCGGCCGGGCGTACGCGAACGAATCGCCGCCGACCTCGAGGTGATGTACACGCTGGCGCGGCTATGCCAGCGCTACTGGCCCGACAGCCGGCGCCTGAAGCCGGTCGAAGTGGTCAGCGAGTACGAGCAGACCATTTACAACGAACTGGATCTGCTGCGTGAGGCGGCGAACGCCGCGCAGCTGCGGCGCAACTGGCTCGATTCCGACCAGATGTACGTGCCCGAGATTTACTGGGACTACTGCAACGAGCAGGTGCTGGTGCAGGAGCGGATTCACGGCATCCCGATCAACGACATGCCGGCGCTCGAGGCCGCGGGCACCAATATCGAACGACTGGCCGTAAACGGCGTGGAGATTTTCTTCACCCAGGTGTTTCGCGACAATTTTTTCCATGCCGACATGCACCCGGGCAATATCTTTATCGACGTCAGTGAACCGGACAACCCGCGTTACGCGGCCGTCGACTTCGGCATCGTCGGCACGCTGGACGCGCGCGACCGGCGCTATCTGTCGGAGAACTTCATTGCCTTCTTCGACCGGGACTACAAGCGCGTGGCCGAGCTGCACGTCGACTCCGGCTGGGTCCCGGCGACGACCCGGGTCGACGAACTGGAGTCAGCCGTGCGCACGGTCTGTGAACCGATCTTCGACAAGCCGCTTAAGGAGATTTCCTTCGGCCAGGTGCTGATGCAGCTGTTCCAGGTCGCCCGACGCTTCGACATGCAGGTACAGCCACAGCTGATCCTGCTGCAGAAGACACTGGTGCAGATCGAGGGCCTGGGGCGCGAACTCTACCCGGATCTCGATATCTTTCAGACGGCGCGCCCGGTGCTGAAGCGCTGGATGGCCGAGCAGACCGGCCCACGCGCGACAGCCAGACGCATCGCCCGCGACCTGCCGGATATCCGCTACACGCTGGAGCGGCTACCGGAAGCCGCGCGCCAGCTGGTCGACCAGGTGCTGGATAACCAGGGCAAGCTGCCGTTGCCCGACCCGGTGGTGATCCGCGCACGTGAACAGCGCCAGTTCCGGGTGATTGCCGGCGCGGCCGCGCTGGTGGCCGGCGCCTTGCTGATCGGGCTGAAAGCCGAGCCCGCCTGGCTGGGCTGGCTGGTCGGCGCAGCCGGCCTGGTCGGACTCTGGTCCGGCCGCCCGCGGGACTGACCCCCAGGCAGACGAAGATCAGCCGCGCAGCTGGTTCAGGAAGTCAGCCGGGCTGTTACCGCTCTCGAGCTGTTCGACCAGTGCCGAGCCGACGATCACACCTTCGGCATGCGCGCCCAGCGACTCGACCTGCTCGGCGGTGCGCACACCGAAGCCGGCACATACCGGCGCCTCACCGGCCACCGCCTTGACGCGATCCAGGTAGTCGGTGACTTCCGGCGGCATTGCCTGGCCGCCGCCGGTAATGCCCTTGACGGTCACCGCGTAAATAAAGCCCTTGCTCGCCGCGCACAGCCGTTGCATACGGTCTTGAGGCGTGGCCGGCGTGACGAGCTGGATCAGCGCCAGGCCCCGTGCATCCAGCGCGGCCAGGAAATCGCCACTTTCTTCCAGCGGCAGGTCCGGCACGATGAAGCCGCACACGCCCGCGGCTACCGCATCCTCGGCCAGCTTGTCGTAGCCGTAAGCGAGCAGCGGGTTCAGGTAGCTCATCAGCACCAGCGGGGCACCGACGTCGCCGGCGGCGGTCAGTTGCGCCAGGATCCAGCGCAGGCTGACGCCGGCCTCGATGGCCGCATGGCTGGAGCGCTGGATCGTGACACCGTCGGCCAGCGGATCGGAGAACGGCACGCCTACCTCGACCACGTCGCCGGCTTCTGCCACCTCTCTAAGCGTCTCGATGAAACGATCCTTGTCCGGGTAACCGGCAGTCATGAACGGCACCAGGCCCACGTTGCCCGCCTGGCGTGCGCGCAGGATTGCGTCGCTGATGCGCGCGTGGGGAGCGAGTTCGTTCATGCCGCGTCCTTCGCGCCGAGCTTTCGCTCGACGTACTTGCTCAGGGTTGGCATATCCTTGTCGCCGCGCCCGGACAGGCCGATCAGGATGCGCTTGCCGGGGTTGGTTTTCGCCCACTCGCGCGCGCCGGCAAAGGCATGCGCGGTCTCGATCGCGGACAGGATGCCCTCCGCGCTGCAGCACTCCCAAAGCGCATCCAGCGCCTCGTCGTCGGTCGCCGACACATAATCGACGCGACCGACGGCCTTCAGAAACGCATGCTCCGGACCAACGCCCGGGTAGTCCAGTCCGGCCGAGACCGAATGCGTTTCCTGCACCTGGCCATCCGGATCGTAGAGCAGGATGGAATAGCTGCCATGGAGCACACCGGGGATGCCGGTCGCCAGCGTTGCCGAGTTGTCGCCCAGTCCGGCGCCGCGACCGCCGGCTTCAACGCCGAACAGCAGAGTGTCTTCATCGCCGATGAACGGGTGAAAGATCCCGATGGCGTTCGAACCACCGCCGACGCAGGCAAACACCGCATCCGGCAGCGCGCCGGCCGCGTCCAGCATCTGCGCGCGTGCTTCACGGCCGATGATCGACTGCAGTTCGCGAACCAGGTACGGATAGGGATGCGGCCCGACCGCGGAACCGAGCAGGTAATAACTTTTCTCCGGGTCAGCCACCCATTCGCGGAAGGCCTCGTCGATCGCCGCACGCAGCGTGCGGTCGCCGCCGGTCACCGGCGCGACCTCCGCACCCAGCTGCAGCATGCGATCGACGTTCGGCGCCTGGCGCGCGATATCCACCTCGCCCATGTACACGATGCAGGGAATACCGACGCGCGCGCAGGCCGCTGCGGTCGCGACGCCATGCTGGCCGGCACCGGTTTCCGCTATTACGCGTTCGGCGCCCAGGCGTCTGGCGAGCAGCGCCTGGCCCAGTGCGTTGTTGATCTTGTGCGCGCCGGTATGCGCGAGATCCTCGCGCTTCAGCCATACATCGGCACCCCAGCGCCTGGACAGCCCGCGCGCATGGGTGAGCGCGGTCGGCCGGCCGGCCCAGGACCGCAGCTCGCTGGCCAGCTCGGCCTGGTAGTCGGGATCGTGCAGATACTTAGCCACGCCGGCCTCGAGCCGTTCCAGCGCCGGGATCAGAGTCTCCGGCGCATAACGCCCGCCGTAGGGCCCGAAACGCCCCTGCGCGTCCGGCAGCTCGCCGGCCAGCAGCTTGTCCAGCAGCTCACGGCGCTGGGCGTCAGTCATTTCCGTCTGCATATTCCTGCTCCATTGCTCGCGCGGCCGCGACGAAAGCGGCGATCCGCGCACAATCCTTGACGCCCCGTCGGCTCTCTACGCCGCTCGAGACGTCGACACCCCAGGGACGTACCGCTGCGATGGCGGCCGCCACGTTGTCCGGGTCCAGCCCGCCGGCCAGCATCAGGCGGGTACTTTGCGCCAGCCGCGCGGCCCGCTGCCAGTCGGGTTTCTGGCCGCGGCCGCTGTCCGCGGCTTCGAACAGCAGCCGCGGCTGGCTCGCCGCCGCGTCCTCGTCGAGCTCCGGCGTGTCTCGAAACACCGGCATCGGCTGTACGTCGGCATCGACTGCCAGGGCCGCGAAGTCGCCGGCATCCGTCTGCAGCCAGTCGGGCCGGAAACCCGCCTGCACCGCTTCCCATTCGGCGGCGCCGGGATGGCGCATCACCGCGACCCGCAGTATTCCCGGCGGCAGGCCGTCACAGAGCTGCGTTGCTTGGTCCGGGCTTACCCGCCGGGGTGATTCCGCAAACACGAATCCCAGGGCATCGGCACCGGCATCCACTGCCGCCGCCACCGCGTCCGGGCTGCGCAGGCCACAGATTTTCACCAGCAGGCTCATGCGCTCACCGCGCGGCCCGCAGCCAGCAGCGATGCCGTCATCGCGGCCGGATCGCCCGAGCGCATCAGCGCGGTTCCGACCAGCGCCACGTCATAACCGAGGCGGGCGACCTCGGCCGCCTGCTCCGGCGAACCGACACCGCTCTCTGCCACCCGCGGAAAACCCGCCGGCAGTTCCGGCGCGAGTGTGGAAAAGCGCGCGAAGTCTACCTGCAGGGTCTTCAGGTCGCGACAGTTGATTCCCAGCAGCAGCCGCTCGCGCGCCAGGCCCGCGCCGTGTTTCTGCATGATCGGCACGCAGACTTCCAGGTCAGGAGCATCGAAAGCCTCGACCAGCACGAACAGTCCCAGCGCCAGCGCGTCGGCCAACAATTCATCGAGTTGCGCGGGCTCCAGCATGGTGGCAATCAGCAGCACACCGGACGCACCGGCGACGCGGGCCTCGAGCAACTGGTAGCGATCGACGATGAAGTCCTTGCGCATCAGCGCGGCGTCCGGCGACGCCGCGGACAGCTCGGCCAGGTGCGCGAGTTCGCCGTCGAAACGCTCGGGTTCGGTCAGCACCGACAGCGCGGCCGCGCCGCCATCGAGATAGGCGCAAGCCTGCGCCTTCTGATCCAGTGCGCTGCCGGCCAGTGCACCGGCGGCCGGCGAGCGCCGCTTCAGTTCGGCGATCAGGTCGAAACCCTGGTCTGAGAACCGCAGCGGTACCGCTGCCGGCAACGCGTCCGCCTGCCCGCGCAGCGCGGACTCCGGTACACGGGCACGGGCGAGCGCCACGCGCGCCCGTGAGCGCTGCGCCATCTCGGCAAGGAAGTCGCCGCCCGGGGCTGTGGCTGCAGCATTCATTGCTAATCGGCCTGGAAACTCCGGAGCTTGTCCAGCAGCGCGGTGGCCGAACCCGTATCCAGCGCGTTGCGCGCACGGTCGATGCCCGCGCCGAGGTCGGGCGCGGCACCGGAGACCTCCAGCACCAGTCCGGCGCCGAGCAACAGCGCATCGCGATGTGCGCCGGAATCGCTGCCGTCGAATACCGCCAGCAACGCGGCGGCATTGGCCTCGGCGTCGCCGCCGGCCAGCGCTTCCGGCGCGCAGCGCGGCAGGCCGTAGTCGGCGGGGTCGCGCCGTTGCTCCGCGACTTCGCCCGGACGCACATCGAACAGGGTGAAGGGTCCGACCGGCGTCGCTTCGTCCCAGCCCGGTTCGCCATGTACGACAAAGGCGCGCCGGATATCCAGCCCGGCCAGGCCGTCAGCCATCAGGCGCGCGCGTTCCAGATCGAAGGCGCCGATCACATGGAACGGCGGCGCGGCGGGATTGGTCAGCGGACCTAGCACATTGAACAGCGTGCGCACTTTCAGCGCAGCGCGGACCGGCGCGATGGCTTTCATGGCCGGGTGAAAGAACGGTGCGAACAGGAACGCGAACCCGCAGTGGTCGAGGCAGGCGAGCGCGGTCTCCGGGTCCGGCGCCAGCGGCACGCCGAGCGTCTCGAGTACGTCGGCGCTGCCCGAGCGCGACGACACCGAGCGGTTGCCGTGCTTGATCATCGGCACGCCGCAGGCCGCGGCCAGCAGTGCCGAGCCGGTCGACAAGTTGTAGCTGCCGGAACCGTCGCCGCCGGTGCCGACACAGTCTGCCGCGGCCAGGCCTTCGGGCAGCGGTACCGGGCGCGCCAGTGCGCGCATCCGGTGGGCGAAACCGCGCAGCTCGTCCGCCGTCTCGCCCTTTGCGCGCAGCGCGACCAGCAGCGCGCCGGACAGCACCGGCGACAGCGATTCGTCGGTCAGACTCTCCATCAGCTCGGCCGCGGCAGCCTCGTCGAGATCCTCGCCGCGCAGGATTTTGTCCAGGGTCTGGTTCAGTTCGGCAGTCATGTCGGCAATCCCCTCAGCGCGGCTCGAGCGCCAGGAAGTTGTTGAGCAGCCGGTCGCCCTCCGGCGTCAGCACGCTCTCCGGGTGAAACTGCACGCCCTCCAGCGGCAGTTCGCGATGGCGCACACCCATGATCTCGCCATTGGCCGTGCGCGCGCTGACTTCCAGCACCTCGGGCAGGCTGTCGCGCTCGGCGGCCAGCGAATGGTAGCGCCCGGCCTCCAGCGGGTTCGACAGCCCGGAGAAGATCGTACGGCCATCGTGTTCGACCATCGAGGTCTTGCCATGCATCAGCCGGCTGGCCGCGACGATGCGCCCGCCGCAGTGCTGCACCAGGCTCTGATGGCCGAGGCAAACACCGAGTACCGGGATGCGCTGTGCGAAGGCATCGATCATCGCCAGCGACACGCCGGCGTCGTCCGGCCGGCCAGGGCCGGGAGAAATGCACAGGTGGGTGGGCTCCAGCGCCAGGCCTTCGTCCACGGTGATCTCGTCGTGACGGAACACCTGTACCTCGGCGCCCAGCACCAGGAAGGCCTGCACCAGGTTGTAGGTGAAGGAATCGTAGTTGTCGATCAGCAGCAGCCGCGCGTTCACAGGCCTTCCTCCGCCATGGCCAGCGCGCGCCTCAGGATCGCGCTCTTGGCCAGCACTTCCTCGTACTCGGTCTCCGGCACGCTGTCGGCGACGATGCCGGCGCCGGCCTGGTAACTGAACTGCTCGCCGTTGAAGACCAGCGTGCGGATCGCGATCGCCTGGTCCATATCGCCGTTATGCGCGAAGTAGCCGACCGTGCCGCCGTAGACGCCGCGGCGCACCGGTTCCTGCTCGTCGATCAGCTGCATGGCCCGAACTTTCGGCGCACCGACCAGGGTGCCGGCGGGAAACGCCGCGGCGAACAGGTCGAAGGCGTCCTGGCCCTGTGCGAGCTTGCCGCGCACGCCGCTGACGATGTGCATTACATGACTGTATCGCTCGATCGAGCGATACGGGTCGACGTGTACCGTGCCGGCGGCCGCGACCCGGCCGAGATCGTTGCGGGCAAGATCGACCAGCATCACGTGTTCGGCATTTTCCTTCTCATCGGCCAGCAGGGATTCCTCGTGCGCCAGGTCCTCCGCCTGGCTGGATCCACGCGGCCGCGTGCCGGCAATCGGCCGCAGCGAGGCCTGGCCGCCATGCAGGCGCACCAGCGCTTCGGGGGACGAGCCGACGACCTGCAGGTCACCGAGATCGAAGAAATACATGTACGGAGACGGGTTGAGCAGGCGCAGCGCGCGATAGGTTTCGAACGGCGACAGCTCATGACTGCCGGCAAAGCGTACCGACAGCACGATCTGGTAGATGTCGCCGGCCGCGATGTACTCCTTGCTGCGGCCAACCGCGCGCATGTACTCATCGCCGGACAGCGACTGGGCGGCTTCGCCGACCCGTCCCGGGCCGTTCGCCGCCGGCACCGCGCCGCGCAGCAGGCGCACGATTTCCGCACGCAGTTTCAGTCGTTCGGCCTCATCACCGGCGTGCAGCAGTGCGATACGCCGGGTCAGGTGATCGAAAACCAGCAGCGACTCGGTCGCGAGATAGGCGGCATCCGGCGAAGCCGGTACGGCCAGGCCTTCCGGGGCGTTCGGCAGTCGCTCGAACTCGCGCACGAGGTCGTAGGCCGCGATGCCGACATAGCCGCCGGTGAACGGCAGATCGGGCAATGCGGGACTGAGCCGCGGTGTCTCTTCCAGTGCGCCGCGCAGCGCATCGAGCAGCTCGGCCCGGCTGCCGGGTCGCGCGCGCGTCTGGCCGGCAACGTGCAGCCCGTCAGCATCCAGCCGCAGGTCGCTGACCTCGCCGAAACCAAGAAACGAGTAGCGCGCCAGGTACGCGCCACCCTCGACGCTCTCGAGCAGGTAGCGCGGCTTGAGCGGCGCGAGCTTGAGATAGGTCGAAACCGGTGTATCGAGGTCTGCGCTGATGTCGAAAGGCGGTTCCATAAAGACAAGTAGCTGAGTGACTGACAAAGTTCGCGGGCACAAAAAAGCCCATCGCCGGTACCGGGGATGGGCCTTAAACCGATCGAACGAATGGCGTTAGTCGGCAACCCTCCCCCGGGAGAGGCTCCGCCACCAGTTACGAATTTCGATCATGCGCTGCATGGGCGGGGAGTATCGCCGCGCCGCCGGGGCGCGTCAAGGGCAAGCATCGGTTTCAGCTCAAGTCGTAGAGCATCGGCAGCACCAGTGAGAAGGCCAGCCACATGATCGCGGTCAGCGGAATACCCACGCGCAGGAAGTCGACGAAGCGGTAGCCCCCGGCACTCATGATCAGCAGATTGGT
>CBFCXA010000007.1:0-22856 GCA_965601985.1 uncultured Chromatiales bacterium
GCTCGCCAGCCGACCCGCCGACCGATTGCTCGAGGTGCTGCGCGACATCGTCCAGGAACAGGTCCATTTCGTGCCGCAGCACCAGCATCTCGGTCACCCGTTGCTCGATTTCGAACATGCGCTGCTGGGCAATTTCACGAATCGCCGCGCCGTCGGCCTGGTCGGGATCGGTCGCGCCAAGGATCAGCTTGATGTCGTGGAGTGAAAAGCCATAGCGCTGCGCGCTGCGGATAAAGCGAAGGCGCCGCTCGGCATCCTGTGAGTAGAGCCGATATCCGGACTCGCTGCGACCGGACGGTTCCAGCAGCTTCTCTTTTTCGTAGTAGCGCAGCAGCGACGTACTGACGTTCGCGCGGCGTGCAAGTTGCCCGATAGTCAGCGGTTTGTCTGCCGTCGCCATGCCTGTCTCCGCGTCTGTTGACCTTAAACCCTGCTTTAAGGCCTAGCATAACCGATATCGTGGCAGGCCCTTGCGGGCCAGTCGTGGTAACTTGCTGATTAGAAAAGATTTACAGGGCGGAGCGGCAGAATGCTTGGAGTTGACGACCGGTTGGTCACCCCGGCGACCATGAAATGGGTGAAAGTCGGGCTGATTGCGGGGCTACTGACCGTCCCGACGACCATCCTGCTCTATTACCTGCTCGGGCTGACGGTGGACAAGGCGGTGCTCGGCGAAAACCTGACGCGCCAGTGGTTCGCAATCCTGGCCGGGTTGGTGATCCTCAAGGCCTCGCTCGCCTGGACTTTCCGCACCGGGCAGTTCCGCGCGTCGTCCGAGGCCAAGCTCAATGTGCGCGACCAGATCTACAAGCAGGTCGTCGCATTGGGACCGGGCCTGCTCGGCAAGCGCCGCACCGGAGAGATTGCCAACACGGCGACCGAAGGCGTTGAGTATCTCGACTACTACTTCAGCGTGTACTTCGTGCAGATCTGGGTCGCGATTGCGATTCCGGTCTTCCTGGTCGCCGCGATCTTCTGGATCGACTGGGTGGTCGGCCTGTGGATGCTCGCCGGCGTGCCACTGACGCCGCTGTTTGTCGGTTCTTCGGCGCGCGGTTTCCGGCGCATCAGCTCGCAGAACGAAGAAGTGAAGAATCGCAACAGCGCGCAGTACCTGGATTCCATCCAGGGGATGTCGACGCTGAAGATGTTCAACCAGGAGCTCAAGCGCGGCCGGCAGATGGAGGAGGCCAATGAGGTCCAGCGCAAGTACACCATGCGCCTGTTGCTGGTGGCCCAGTCGCAGTTCGTTTTCCTTGAGCTCGGCTTCGCGCTGTTCTCTACCGCGGTAGCGATGGCAGTGTCGCTGTACCGCTACAGCGGCGGCTTCATGACGCCGGGCGAATGCGTCGCGGTGGTGCTGCTGAGCCTCGAGTTCAGCCGCACCTTGCTGCTGGTCGGCGAGTTCTTCTTCGCCGGCGCTCTGGGCCGGGAAGTAGCGGCCAAGGTCGTCGAGTTCCTGAACGAAAAGATCCCGGTGCGCAGTCTCGACGGCGGGCGCAGCGGTCGCAGCGACGGCGGAGCGATCAGTATCGAGTTCCGCGACGTGAGCTTCACTTATCCGGGTGTAGAAGAGCCGGCGCTGAAGAACCTGAGCATGAAAATCGAGCCGAACGAGACGATCGCGCTGATCGGCAGGAGCGGCAGCGGCAAGACCACGGTCACCAACCTGCTGCTGCGCACACTGGATCCGCAGTCCGGGCAGATTCTGTTCGACGGCGTGCCGGAAGAGGAGTTGTCGGTCGAGTTCATCCGCGAACAGATCGCGCTGGTGCCGCAGGACCCGTTCCTGTTCTACGGCACGATCGCAGACAATCTGCGCATGGCGAAAGAAGACGCGACCGACGAGGAGCTGATGGCAGCCCTGGAGTCGGCTGAGCTGCTGGATTTCGTCGAGTCATCGCCGGCGCGCCTGGACACCATGGTCGGCGACCAGGGCCTGGCGCTGAGCGGCGGCCAGGCACAGCGTCTGGCGATCGCGCGGGCGCTGCTGAAAGACTCGCCGATCGTGGTGCTGGACGAGCCAACCTCGCAGATCGATGTCGAGACCGAGGCGCTGCTGAACCGGGCGCTGGAACGCCTGTGCCGGAACAAGACGGTGTTACTGATCGCCCATCGGCTGAGCACCATCGAGCAGGCCGACCGGATCATCGTGCTGGATCACGGCCGACTGGTAGAGAGTGGTACCCGCGACGAATTGATACGGCAGGCCGGCATCTACGCCGGCATGCTGCGAACCAAGCGCGAAACCGAGCAGGCCGGGCTGCAGCCGGCCGCCGCGGTCTGAGGCGGGTGGGAGTCTGGATATGAACAGCATGGATATCACCGCTGGGAACATCGACTCAGCTGGTCTGGCCACCGGCAGCAACTACCAGGTCATCAAGCGCCTGTTGCGCTTCATGCGCCCGTTCAACGGCATCATGACCACGTCGCTGATTGCTCGCGTGGTGAAGTTCTGCGGCCAGGCCGCGGTGCTGGGCATCGCAGCGTCCAGTGTCGGCATCTATGTGAACAATGCAGAGCCCGGCGTGGTCAACTGGGACATCATCTGGACCCAGGTCGGCTGGATCGCGTTGGCCGGTACAGTCGTGGGCATCAGCTCGTATATAGAGAACTACACCGGCCACTACGTAGCCTTCAAGATCCTGGCCGCGTTCCGCGACCGCTTCTACTACGCGATGCTGCCGCTGGCGCCCGCGCGTACCGCGAAGCTGCAGTCGGGCGACGCGGTCAGCCGCGTGATGAGCGACTGCGAACGCATAGAGCCGTTCTACGCGCATACCATCGCGCCGGCCTTTGCAGCCTTCTGGGTGCCGGTGATCATTCTGGCATGGTGCTGGACGGTCGATCCGTCGATCGTCTACGTGCTGACGCCGTTCTATATCGCGAACACGGTGCTGCTGCCGTGGCTGGTGTCGAAGCTGGGTGGCGACGGGGTCAGCTACCGCCAGCAGCTCGGCCAGGTGAATGCCTTTGTCTCCGACAGTATCCAGGGGGTACGCGACACCGTGGCCTTCGGTTATGAGAAACGGCGCGCCAGGGAGCTCTATGAGATTGGCGCGACCATGCAGGAAGGCCAGGAGAAGCTATACGCCGCCGACGCCTGGCAGCGCGCGCTGGCCGAGATTTTCATCACCGTCGGCATTCTTGCGTCGGCCTGGTGGGGCGTGGAGCTGGCGCTGGCCGGGCGCATCGACCCGCTGGTCGAGCTGCCGGCGGTGATCGCCGTTTCCGTGGTCGGCTTCTATCTGTCCGTCGGGCTCGCGAACAACTACACCGACTTCCGAGTAGCGATCATCGCAGCGCGGCGGCTGTTCGGCATGATGGATCAGCCGCCGGCCGTCTCCGATACGGCCCGCGAGGCGCCGTTTGCCGAGGTCGAGCCGTCGATCCACTTCAAAGACGTGCACTTCGAATACGATGCCGACGACAAGGACTGGAGCCGCGAGCGCAAGGTGTTCGACGGGCTGAGCCTGGACATCGCGCCGGGGCGCCACGTGGCCCTGGTCGGACCGAGCGGCACCGGCAAGTCGACCATCGTGAACCTGCTGCTGCGCCAGTGGGATCCGCAGTCCGGCGAGATCCGGCTCGGCGACCGTCCGCTGACGGAATTTCCGCTGGCCGACCTGCAGCAGCGGATCGCGGTGGTCTCGCAGCGCAGCTTCATTTTTAACGACAGCATTCGCGACAACATCCGCATGGGCCGTGACGATGCGAGCGAGGAAGAGATCCTGGCCGCTGCCGGAAAGGCCGGGCTGAAAGAGTGGCTGGACAGCACGCCGGACGGTCTGGATACCCAGGCCGGCGAGCGTGGTGGCAAGATCTCCGGTGGTCAGCGCCAACGCGTCGCGATTGCGCGGGCGATCCTGAAAGATGCACCGATCGTGCTGATGGACGAGGCGACTTCGAGCCTCGACGTAGAGACCGAGCGTGGCGTGATGCAGGCGCTGCGCCGGCTGAGCGAAGGCCGGACCACGCTGACCATCGCCCACCGGCTATCCACCGTGGTCGACAGCGACGAGATCCTGGTCATGCTCGACGGGCGCATTGCCGAGCGCGGCAGCCACGAGGAGCTGATGAAACAGGGCGGCTGGTACGCGAGGATGTTCGAGCTGCAGCAGGACGAGGTCGACGCGACGCTGGCCGATGCCTGAAGCCTCCGCGCGTCAGGCGCGGTCGCGCAGCAGCCAGCGGTCGATGGATGCCGCGCCCGGTCCGTAGACCAGG
This sequence comes from uncultured Chromatiales bacterium, assembly GCA_965601985.1. Taxonomy (GTDB): domain Bacteria; phylum Pseudomonadota; class Gammaproteobacteria; order Steroidobacterales; genus J054. The sequence goes on from CBFCXA010000007.1 coordinate 4,228, forward strand.
ATCGGCAGCAGCATGGCGGCCCAGGGCAGGTGGAAGTTCTGCCAGGCGTCGGGCAGCGTGAGCTGGATAATGCCGGTCATGATCAGCAGCCCGAACGCGGCAAAGCGCGTGCCCAGCCCGAGGACAAGCATCACCGGCAGCACCATTTCGCCGACGCCGGACAGAAATGCCATCAGCTCCGGGGCGGGGTAGGCGACGTCGGCGCCGAACAGGTGCAGCTTGAACTCGTTCGCGAACAGGTAGTTCGCCGACGGCGACACTTGCAGAAATCCGTCCCACTTGGTCAGGCCCGACTTCCAGAACGGGATCGCGACGGTCAGACGCAGGACCAGCAGTGGAATCCAGGTCGGGATGCGCGCAAAGCTTGCGTTGATTGCGCCGACCACGCGCAGTAACGGGTTCGTGCCACGTTCGGCGGCGGCCAGGGTCGTATCAGTCATGGGTATTGCCTCTGTCGGTCCGGGCGGCCGGTTCGCAATCAGCCAATTCAAAATCGGCCAGGGCACCGGTCTGCAGCAACAGCTTCAGCAGGCCGGCCAGCTTGAAATCTGCCGCGCCGGTCAGCGCGGTCTCGGCGCTCTCGGCGAGTGTTTTTCCGGCCGCGATGGCCGCGAGAAATTGTGCGCCGCCGGCCGGCAGCAACTGCTCAGTCAGCTGTGCGCCCGGACGTACGATGAGTACCTGCTGGCCGCCGGCGTCGAGGTCGATGGCGCGCACGCATACATCGCGGGCGTTGGTCGCCCAGATATCGAGCACCGGCCAGCGCGACTCGCAAACCCGCAGTGACGGGTGCATCTGCAGCCGCAGATCGCCGAGTTGCGTCGGCTCGACGTCGCTTAGCCTCTGCGCTTGCAGCGGCTCGGCTTCTGCAGCGTGGTAAGCCTGTTGCCGCGCCCACTCCAGGCGCGCGATGTCGCCCAGATAGGGCAGACCGGCGACCGGTTCGAAGGCATCGATGAAGGCGGCGAAACCTTCGCCGTATTCCAGCAGCAGTGGCGAGGTCGGCAATTCGACGCGCACGAAGTCCGCGGCCATCGCGCGGAAGAATTCCTCGCCCACCAGGCGCTGCACGACCGGGTAGGCTTCGGCGAGCGCATTCACCAGGCTGCTGTGCACGTTGTTGCGATAGACCTCGAAGCGGATCGCCGGGGCCACACCGTTCGGGTGTGTCGGCCCCGGCCCGCGCAATGCGTAAAAAAACTCCTGGTAGAAGTCAGGCATGGGCGAGCAGCCTGTTTTTCGGAGTTGCGGCAGACCGCTGGAGGTAGCTGTCGGCCAGGCTCGCTTCCGCGGCGAGTTCCTGCCAGTCGGGGATATTGCCGTCGCGCTCCAGCAGCACGGGCAGCGGGCCTGCGCGTTCGAGGGTTTCGTCCAGCAACTGCCAGACTTCTTCGCTGACCGGCTGATCGTGGCTGTCGATCAGAAATTCCGAGCCGTCGGCGTCGGTGTGTGGCTGGTGTCCGGCTACGTGGATCTCGTCGACCAACTCCAGCGGGAACGCGGCCAGGTAGCCGCGGGCGCTGAAGCCATGATTGCGGGACGACACGTACACATTGTTCACGTCGAGTAGCAGCCCGCAGCCGCTGCGTTGCGCGAGTTCGCCCAGGAACTCGCATTCGTGCAGGTCGCTTTCCGCGCAACGGATATAGGTGGCCGGGTTCTCGATCAGTACCCTGCGCCCAAGCACCGTCTGCGTGCGATCGACATGGGCAAGCGTGCGCTCCAGGCTCGGCCGGGTGTAGGGCAGCGGCAGCAGGTCGTTGGCGAACCGGCCGTCCAGGCCGGACCATGCCAGGTGTTCCGATACCAGTCCGGGCTGGTAACGATCGACCACTGCCGACAAGCGCTCGAGGTGCTTTTCGTCCGGTGCTAGCGGGCCGCCGAGAGACAGGCCGACGCCGTGCACCGACAGCGGGTAGTGTTCGCGGATTGCGGCCAGGTAGCGATGCGGCGGGCCGCCTGCGCCCATGTAGTTCTCTGCGTGTATTTCGAAAAAGCCGATGTCGGGCTTGTCGCGGAGAATGGTCTCGTAGTGAACCGGCTTGAGACCGATCCCGGCTCGTGCCGGGACCGGCTCAAGGTCGCTAGTCGCAAACTGCGGCACTGCGTTGGTCATGACCGGCATTCGTGGTTCGCAGCGCCGATCGGGTTACGGCAGGTCGCGGTCTAAAGGCTGCAGGCTGCCGCTGCGATTGCCCGGAACCTCGATGGTCTCGCAGCTGCCGGCCGGCACCAGCTTCCAGGCATTGCCCTGGTAATCGACCGTGGATGATCCCGAGCAGGTCGTGCCCGGCCCTGCCGCGCAGTCGTTTTGACCGGCCTTGGAAACGCCGTAGCATTTTTCCATGTCGGCGGCAGCAGCCGGCGCGATGCTGGCGGCGGCACCGGCGACGGCCAGTGCCATGGCGCCGGCGATGCCGGCTGCGGTCAGGCTGTTCTTCTGGGACATTGGTAGCTCCTTGTTGGGATGAGTCATGAGCGCGTTGCCGGGCTGCGGCGTAGTTCGGGGCGCGCACGGCGTCGGCAACGACTTCGAGGATTCCGAACTTCGGCAAACGGAAAAGTTCCCGCCGGCCGTACGCCACCGTTAAATTTACGTGGTAAAGCCGGTTCGCTCCGGTATCATTTGGGAGCGATGCACACGTTTTCATTCCGTGGCTAAAGCGGCCGCAAAGCGGCAGGGCAAGGTGACTTCCCACGAAGTCGCCGCGCTGGCCGGCGTATCCCGGTCGGCGGTATCGCGAACCTTCACGCCCGGGGCCAGCGTGTCTGCCGCAACCCGCGAAAAGGTGCTCGCGGCTGCCGCGGAGCTCGGCTATCGGCCGAATGCTCTGGCGCGCAGTCTGATCGTGCGCAGCACCCAGCTCATCGGCCTGGTCATGGCCGAATGGGAGAACCCGTTCTACACGCGCATGCTGCGACAGTTCAGCGAGCGCCTGCAGGGCGAGGGCTACCAGCTGCTGCTGATGACCTCGAGCAGCGAGAGCGACGTCGACGATGTCGCGCGGCGCCTGCTGCAGTACCAGGTCGACGGGCTGATCGTGGTGTCGGCCAGGCCGTCGGCCGCGTTCGTCACCGAGTGCGAGGCGACTGCTGTGCCGCTGGTGCTGGTCAACCGGCATCCGCCCGCGGCCGGTGCGTCGAGTGTCACCTGCGACAACGCGCAGATCGGCCGCGACATCGTGCGGTTGCTGATCGACGCCGGTTACCGGCGACTGGCCCTGGTGCGCGGCGATCCGAAGGTAATGACCGGCGTGGAGCGCACCGATGCAATCCAGGCCAGCGTGGCGGCGAGCAAGCACACGAGAGTCGTGGCCGACCGGACCGACTGCCTCGGCTACGCGGCCGGACGCCGCGCGATTGCCGAACTCTGGCAGGCTGACGACCGGCCGGATGCGGTGATCTGTTCGTCCGATCCGACGGCCCTGGGGATACTCGACGGGGCCAGGCGCGACCTGCATATCGATGTGCCGGGCGACCTGGCAGTCGTCGGACTCGGCGACATCCCGCAGGCGGGCTGGGCGGCCTATGGACTGACTACCGTGCACCTGCCGATTGACGAAATGATCGAGCTGGCCGTGCAGGACCTGTTGTCGCGGCTGTCCGATGCCGAGCAGGGGCCTCGGCCGATGAAGGCGCATGCCAGCATCGTGCGGCGCGAATCGGTGCGCACGGGCAACGCCTGACGATGAGCAGCGACAGCGACGGCCGGTCCGCATCCGCAACCGGCACCTGGTCGGCACTGGAGAATACGGTCTTCCGGAACTTCTGGCTGTTCTCCTTTTTCGCCTTTGTCGGTGCGTCGATGCAGACCGTCGGTGCGGGCTGGCTGATGACCGAACTCGACCCGTCACCGGCCAAGGTTGCACTGGTACAGGCCGCATTCAGCCTGTCGGCATTCGTCATGGGTCTGCCGGCCGGCGTGCTCGCCGATATCGTCGATCGGCGCTATGTCATTCTTGCGTCGCTTGGCGGGCTGATGTTATTCGCCGGGCTGCTGGGTGTGGCGACGCTGCAGGGCATGGTCACGCCGAACCTGCTCATTTTCCTGACCTTTTTGTTCGGCCTTTCCGCAGCGACGGTGACGCCGGCGATGCAGGCGACCACACCCGACCTCGTGCCGCGGCTGCAGCTGCCCAGTGCGCTGACGCTCAACGGCATGAACAACAGCATCGCGCGGGCGGTCGGCCCCGGGCTCGCCGGGCTGATTCTCGGCGCCTGGGGCGCGGGCTGGATGTTTGTGGCCAACGTGTTCGCGTTCATCGGTCTGTTTTTCGTGATACTCGCCTGGCGCAACACCACGCAACCTGCCGACGAAGGGCGCAACGGCTTTACCACCGCGATGGTCGACGGGCTGAAGTTCTCGGTTCGCGAGCCGTCATTTCGCTGGCTGCTGATCAAGATGATGCTGAACTTCCTGATGATCAGCATTCTGCTGGCGCTGATGCCGTCGGTAGTCGAGAGCCTGCTCGACCGCCAACCGCAGACCTTAGGGCTGCTGCTGGCCAGTTTCGGGCTCGGGTCTGTCAGCTGCTCGCTGCTGCTGGGCCGTCTTTACGCGCGGCTGTCGCGCAGCCGCGTCGTCGATCTCGGTGCGGCGATGCACGCAGTGGCCGTGCTGCTGCTGTCTGTGTCGGCCAGCAAGTACCTGTCTGCAGCGGCAACCTTTTTGGCCGGCATGTCCTGGACCGCGATGCTGACCAGCGTGAATATCGTCGCGCAGATGCTGCTACCGTCGAGGGTGCGCGCGCGCGGGCTGTCGATCAACATGATGGGCATGATGGGTTCGCTGGCGCTGGGCGCGGCGATCTGGGGCCAGGTTGCCCAGTCGTATGGTTTGCGTACGGCGTTTGCCGCGGCCGGCATCGGCGGCTTGCTTATGCCGGTGCTGACCAGCCGCATACGGCTGGTCGAGGCGTTGCGTCCGGATGCGGTTGCAACTGCGCCCGGCCCCGAGCCGGCAGACTAGCCAGCCTTCACCCGTCTGCGATTCCGCCGTCAGGAGGCTGACCGGTTTCTGCAGGCCCTGACGGCTAGTCCAGATCCCGCGCGACGCGCAGGCCGAACGAACTGCTGACGCGGTCCACCGGATCGCGGCCGCGGAAGGTCGGCCGCTGCCGCTGGATACCGGTCACCCAGCTGCCGCCTTTTACCGAGCGACGGTCGCATTCCTCGGTGACTACCGGGCTGCCGTCCAGTGGTCCGTCCGGGGCCGGCATCACGTAGCAGTCCTCGGTCCATTCCCACACATTGCCAACCATGTCGTACAGGCCCAGCGGGTTGAGCGGGAACTGGCCAACGAGCGCGACCTCTGGCTGCCCGTCCCGGCAGTTGACCGGCGTCACGGGCGATTCCGGCAATCTGTCGGCGGCATCGAGGTCGAAGACGTTTGCCCATTTGCAGGCCTCGTCCGGGTCGTTGCCCCAGGGCCAGGTCGCGGTGCTGCCGGCGTCGGTGGCGTACTCGAATTCCGCTTCGCTCAATAGGCGGTAAGGCTTGCCGGTTTTCTCCGCCAGCCAGTCGGCATAGGCCTTTGAGTCGGTCCAGTCCACGCAGGCGACCGGTTCATCATCGCGTGGCGGTCGCCCGTAGCCGGGGTCCTGCCAGCTGCCGTTTTCACGCAGCTCTGCGTTCTGGCCGTCCCACCAGTAGCAGCCAAGTGCCGCTTCGTAGCCGGTGGCTTCGACGAAGTCGCGGAACTGCGCAACCGTTACCTCGGTAAGCCCGGCAGCGAAACTGCGTTCGATGCGCATCTGGCGCACCGGTCCTTCGTAACGCTCCGGCTCGCCGCCCTCGAAGCCCATTTCGAACTCGCCTGCCGGGATCACGACCATCTCCGGGCAGTCGGGGCAATCGCGAAAGCGGCTGCCGGCTTCTCGCGGTGTCGTGGTCGTGCAGGACGCGAGCAGCGCCGCGACGGCGATTAGTAGTGCAGGGCGAATTAGCCAGGGGATGTTCGACATGTTTCTTCCTTCTATCTCAGGCCGGTTCCGACATGTTGACCGCGGCGCGACTATGCGCCCCGGTCTGTAATGCTTCGAGTACGTAACGCGCAACAGTAGCGCGTGAAACCTTCCAGGTCATGCGCCCCCGGGGTGGCTTGCCCGTCCAAAGGACAACATCGTTCCGAACGGCCGGGTCATCGGTTAATTGCGGGGGGCGAAACACGGTCCAGTCGAGGCCGCTTTTACCAAGCAGCTGCTCCTGGCGCGTCTTGTCGTTCAGCACCTCGCGCAGGATGAAACGTTGAATGGCCCTGGCCAGCAGGTTGCCCTGGCCACGGCTGTCGCCGGCGCCCAGCGACGAGACCACCACGATCCGGCTAATGCCGAGCTTGTTCATCTGGTCAACGATATTCCGCGTGCCGTCGGACAGCGAGGTATCCGGCTGCTTGTGAAACATACCGACCGTGCAGGCCACCGCGTCGATCTTGTCGCCGAATGCCGCGGCCAGGCTGTCTGCATCGAGAATGTCGCCCTGCACGATATCGAGCCGGGCGTGTTCGAGGTCCAGCTTCGCCGGGTCGCGGACGCAGGCTGTCACGCGCTGGCCGCTGGCCAGCGCCTGCTCGACAAGGTGTCTGCCGGTCGGGCCGGTGGCGCCGAGAACCAGCAGGTGCTGCGGAGAATCGGTCACTGCGAGCCGGCGCCCGCCGGCTCGGCAAACGGGTCGCGCTTGCGAAACGGGCTCACCAGAATGCGTCCCAGTGCCTGGGTCGGTGTCATCCAGCGCACCGCGCCGCCGTTCTTGTCCAGCGCAAGCATGCCGTCGACCAGCGCCGGTGCAACCGTCTCGACGCGGTCGGCCAGCAGATTGAGAAACTTCTTGCGCTTGTTCAGTTCTTCCGGATCGTGGGCGTAGAGATCGCGAGTCACGAATTCCGTTACCACGATGCCGGGGCTCAGGTTGGCAATGATCAGCGGACTGTCGGCGTATTCCTTGGCCAGCGAGTCGGTCACGTAACGCACCGCGCGCTTGGTCGCACCATAGGTGGTCATGCCTTCCTGGGTCATGCCGTCACTGCCGAAGCCTTCCATGTTGAAGATCTTGCCCTTGCCCTGTTCGAGCATGCCGGCAATGGCCACCCGGCAGCCGTTGATCAGTCCGGTCAGGTTGGCGCTGACCACGGCCTGGACTTCTTCCGGCGGTACCTGGTCGAGCTTCTGCTTGCGGTTGGTCATGCCGGCGTTGTTGACCCAGATATCCACCGGGCCGAAGCGTTCTACCGCCAGCGACCATAGCGCCTCGTGGGTCGCCGCCAGGCTGATTTCGCCGGCCGCGCCGGTGCATCTCCCGGAACCCGTGGCCTCGATCTCGGTGGCGGCGCGCTCCACCGCGGCCGCGTCGCGTCCGGAGATGACCACGTCGTGTCCGCGCCGCACGAATTCCTCGGCCATGCCGCGACCGATCCCGCGGGTGCCGCCGGTGATGACGATGTTCATGTTGTTCCTGCGCCCTGGTTGCTGGAAAGCCCGGGTGGCCGGACTTTACAGCCCGTTGCACACGCGTGCATACTGCCGCCTGCATTCGCGATCGTCAACACGTGCCCGGTTTCCGGGGCCGGAGAAAATTCGGCGGACAGGACACAGCAGAGGAACCCGCAGATGAGTATCGACAGCGCCATTTACCCGCGCGGCAAGCAGGCCGGCGTATTCCCCAGCCTGAGCACTCGCGGCGACGAGGCCTACGTGGAATTCATCGAGGACGCACGCAATATCCTGATGCACGCGCAGCAGCGCCCGATCGGTGCGTACAGCCAGCAGCTGATCCAGCAGGCCGGCATCGATGATTCGCCGGACCCGGAGTCGACCCGCGCGGCCATCGACGTGCTGATGGCAGACCCGGCGCTGAAGACTTACTACCGCGTCAAGCGGAGCCTGCAGGAGTCTTTCTGGCACGGCCTGAAGAGCTCGCTCGACCGGCGCCGGGACGAAATCCTGGCGGCCCTGGACCAGACCGACAAGTCCGGCCCCGGCAGCGTCGAGTACGACCCCGACTGGGAGACCAATGCGCCTGACTACGCGAGTCATGAGATTCACCTGCAGCCCGGCGGCTACACGCGTGAGGCGCTGGCGGGTCTCTATTACGATTACGGCCTGAAAGTCTTCATGGGCGGTGCGGCCGATGAGGACCGTGTCGCCAAGGGTGCGGCGATGGCCGCCGCGGTACCGGACGACGGCCGCGTCGAACGCATCCTCGATCTCGGCTGCAGCGCCGGCGCCACGAGCATTGCGTTGAAAGAGCGCCACCCGCAGGCGGAAGTGTTCGGCATCGACATCGGCGCGCCGATGGTCCGCTATGCGCACCTGCGCGCGATCGAGGCCGACGCGGACGTGCATTTCAGGCAGATGCCCGCCGAGGACCTGGCCTTTCCCGATAATCATTTCGACAGTGTGCTGGCAATGCTGCTGTTCCACGAGATCCCGGTGCCGGTCGCGCGCGAGGTAATCGCCGAGGCCTACCGCGTGTTGCGCCCGGGCGGCAAGTTCACCGTGATCGACTTCTCCGGTGACCGCCAGCGCGGTGTGTACACCATGTTTTTTGCGGAAATGGATGCGGCCGACAACGGCGAGCTGTACCTGACCGAGTACGTGCGTTCGAACGTCGAAGATCTGCTGGTCGAAGCCGGTTTCGAACTCGAACACTACGACCCGAAACAGGCACTCACGCGCGGACGAGTCGCCGTCAAGCCCGCGAACTGAGGAGTATCGAGAGTGGCCAAAGTATCTGAACCCGACCTCGCTTATACCGAGTCGCTGCCGGGCGCCGATCGCGGTGACCCGAAGTATTTCGAGAACGAAGTCATCGATCACCTGCTCGGTATCGTGCTCGAACTCGGCGCGCACTTCTGGGTCATGCGCGATCGCATGGCGCTGCTGGAAGAACAGCTGGCTGAGAAGGGTACGATCACGCTGCAAGATCTCGACCAGGGCAAACCGTCCGAGGCCTTGCAGGCGAAGCTCAATGCCGAGCGCGAAGCGATGATCCAGCAGGTCTACGGGCGGCTGTACTCGCGTTATGGTGGCGACAAGGTGGACGCGACCAGCGCGTTGATGTCGTGACGGCTGCGCGAAGCCTGACGGCGTGGATACTCTGCCTGCTGCTACTCATGCCCGGAGGCCCGGGCGTCGTGATGGCCGCGCCTGAAACCGTGGTTGGCGAAACTACCGCCGGCCTGCTGCGCGAGCAGACAGTCCTGCTGGCCGGTGCCACCGGCAAGAACGGCAGCGCAATCCTGCGCCAGCTCAAGGCGCTGAATGTCCCGGTCCGCGCGATGAGCCGGAACGCGGAGCGCGCGGCCAGTAAGTTCGGCAGTGACGGTATCGACTGGGTCGAGGCCGACGTCACTGAACCCGAGACGCTGGGCGCAGCGGTGGAAGGCGTCGATGTCGTCATCTGGGCGGTCGCGACCGCCATGCCTTTCGGCGGCAATCGGCCGGAGAAAGTCGACGGCGAGGGCATGGCCAGCATGGCGCAGGCGGCCAAAGCAGCCGGTGCGAAGCGCATGCTGGTCATCACCTCGGCCAGCAGCGGCGACGAAGACCACTTCCTGAACTGGGTCGGCGACATGATGATCTGGAAAGGCCGCGGCGAGCAGGCGCTGATGGCGTCCGGTCTGGAGTACGTGATCATTGCGCCGGCCGCGATCGATTTCGACGCCGCCGGCGGATCAATGCCGATCCGGCTGTCGCCGCGCGCCGACTACGTGCGCGGGCAGACGATCAGCTCCGAAGACCTGTCCTCTGCGGTGATTGCAGCGGCAGCCCGGCCCGAAGCGGCGAACCGGATTTTTCTCGTCTCTAACGGCGAAGGCGCGCCGGACCCGGACTGGCAGCGTCAGCTGGCCGACATGCCGTCGGTTGATTCACCGGCGTCGACCTCGACGGAGGAGTAGGGCAGGCGCTGCTGCCAGACCAGCTCCTCGTCGAGTTCGCCGGCGAGAAAGTCTTTAACGTCGCGCTCGAATTCGTCGGGTATCTCCAGGTACAGGTAATGGCCGACGCCCGGATACTTCTTCACCAGCGTCGGTGCCGACGTGAGCCAGTGCTGAAACACGTCTGCCTCGAGATGAACCACGGTCTGGTTGTCGAGTCCCCACAGGACCATCGTCGGTGCAGTGATCTTCGCCAGCAGCGCCTGCGGATCGCCGGTGCGAAAACTGCGCAATTGCGCGGCGCCGGCTTCGCGCCGGCCTTCACGGCGCCACATGTCGTAGTTCATGTCGACCAGCCACTCCGGCGGTTCGTGCGGTTCGATGAAGTTCTGATCGAGCGCGCCATACACGTTGGCCGGACTCTGGTAGCGCTCGCGAATCCAGCTGAGCAGCGAGCGCCGGCCGCGGGCGCGGTTCGGGTTGGTTTTCGCGGTACGTGGCAGGCCGGCCGAGTTGACCAGCACCAGCCGCGTGACCCGGTCCGGGTAGCGCGAGGCCAGCCGATAGCCAATGATGCCGCCGGACGAGGTCGCGACAATTGAGAAACGCGGGATTTCCAGCCTGTCCATCAGCCCGAGCACGAGCTCGAGATTCCGCTCGAAAGAGTACTCGCCGTTCGGCTCCGGTCCGGTCAGTCCGGAGATCAGCACGTCGGGACGGAGCACGCGATGATCGGCCGACAGCGCACCAGCCAGGCTGTCCCAGGTGCGCAGGTTCATGAATGATGCGTGCAGCAGCAGTACCGGGTCCCCGCTGCCCTGGTCCATGTAATGTAGTCGCACGCCGTCTATATCAGCGAAGCGTGAGTCGTCCGTTGCGTAGCGCTGCTCGAGCTCCTGCAGCGACAGGTCCATCCACCCGAACTGTAATCCGAGCATCATTGCGGCGAGACTGGCTACTATCAGTACTATCGTCGCCAGGACTATTCGCACTTTGAATCCCCTGCAGCAGTCGTGAAGATAGTGGCCCGGACCGCCGGTTACCGCAAGAGCGCGCTCGATTAGGATAAAGGAGAAGACGAATGATCAGTCGCAGAGACTCATTGGGCCTCGTTGCCGGCATGGCCGTCGCATCGGTGGCCGCTGCCGAGGATGATCAGGCCATGACAGCCGTGGATGACAGCTGGACGCGATCGCAGGCAGGCCTGTTGCGCACGCTGATGAAACTACGCGCCGCGCTCGACGACCGCGTTACCCTCGAGTGGTTCAAGGGCGTGGTGTATGGCGTGGCCGACAGCGCGATGACCCCGCTGTTCACGGTCAATGCGGTCGCGTTCGCGTACTACGAAGAGACGCAGGCTGGCGATTTTCGCGGGCGCCGCGTGGAGGTGACTTATCATGGTGACCTGGAGCGCGATCGGCTGATCGAGCGCTTCGACAATCCCTATACGGGGGAGACGGTGGATGTGCCACTGTCACGCACGCCGCTGCAGGATGCCGTGATCGGTCGCAATGGCCTGGTAGTGCCGGCCCGCATCGGGCCGATGCGCATCGAGGCAGAAACCGGTCTCGGGCCCGGCCTGGTCAATGGCGGGCGATGCTGGGTGCGGCTCGATACCCGCAGCACGGTGTTTGCCGACGGCGTCGATGCACCGGTCAACGAATACGGCGAATCGATCACTTACGCCGGCGACAGCCGCGAGGTGGCCGATCCCGGGGTACTCTCGGCAGCCTGCCAGCTGAGCTATACGAACGCGATGAGCTGGCGGCCGTGGCTGCAGATGCAGGGCCGTCCCGGGCACACGATGACGGCGGCCTGTGGTGAGAAGGTCGAGTCGCTGGCCGAGCTGCCGCCCGATCTGCGGGATTTCGTGCGCACGCGCCATCCTGACCTGGCCGAGGATGCCCGTGCGGTTTTGAGTGCAAGCATGGCTCAACCCGGCTAGATTAAGCGCCGGCGGAATCATCGGCACAGGGGGAGGGTACCGGTGAAGCTCATCAGATGGCTGCTGCGCAGTTTCGAGTGGGTGGTTTTTGCCGGCGTGCTGATCGTCGGGGGCTACGTCTTGATGATGAGCGGCATCTTCTACCGCCCGGCCACGGTGTTCACTGCGGCTCCTTACCAACATGCCGGTGGCGCCATCCTGGTGGTCGGCGGCACCCGCGGTACCGGCCTGGCCGTGGTCAGCGAGCTGCTCGACCGCGGCGAGAAGGTCACCGCAATGGTGCGCGAGACCTCGGACACGCGGGCGCTGGATGCGCTGGGCGTCGAGCAGGTGGTTGCCGACGCGATGAACCCGGACCAGGTACGCGCGGCGATACCTGAAGGCGCTTATGCCGCCGTGGTATCGGCGCTCGCAACGTCGCCACGCGACATGCCGGCGCGCAAGAACTTCCTGCAGACGCTGCTGACCGGACCGGTACGCATGGACCCGGACAAGCGCCCGGACTTCGTCGGTAACCGCAACGTCATCGACGCGGCGAAGGCTGCGGGCGTGAAGCGTTTCCTTCTGCTCACCGTAATCGGCGCCGGCAACTCGGCCGACGCCGTGCCCCTGCCGGCTCGCAATGCGACCAGCGACATCGCCCCGGTGAAGGAAAAAGCTGAAAATTACCTGCGCGAAAGCGGACTGGACTACACCATCATCCGGCCGGGCTGGCTCGGCAACGTGGCCGCGACCGGCACCGCGATCCTTACCGAGGACCCGCGGAGTTTCAGCTACATCGCGCGCGAGGACCTGGCCAAGCTTATCGTGCTGGCTCTCGGTGACGATCGTACCGTCGGCCGGACCTACAGCGCCTACGATCCGGCACGCCGGTACCTGTGGGAGCTGTATATAGACTGAGGCGGGTAACTAGCCGGCCTTGCTCAGCGGCGCCAGCGGCGTGTTGCGGTCGTCGGTCTCGGCGTCTTCCAGCAGCACGGCGTACACGCGGCGCAGGTAGGTATCGCGCCATGCGCGCCGTTGCTGCTCGGCCTCGTCATCGGCGCGGTAGGCCTCGATCTCGTCGGCCGCGACCATTTCCTTCTGCGCCATCAGGCGTTCCATCGTATCCTGGCGTTCACGCAGCACTGCCAGTTCGGTCACCAGCACGTTGACGATAGCGAACAGCTTGTCTGCGGCCGGCTCGTCCGGGAAAAACACCGGCCGTTCCGCGCGCCCCTGCTGCCGAAAATCCTGTTCGCCGCTCATGATTTTTCCGGCTTGCGCGCACAGGCTACGAACCACTTGACGGTCTTGTCGATCTGGTCGGCGAAGCCGACGAAAAGGTCCTCGTCGGCGAAGCCTGCGTCGCGCAGCAGGGTTTCACAGTCGTTGGTCGCATAGGTCGACCAGAAGGGTTCGCCGTTGTAGAGCTCGTCCCAGCCCCACTCGAACTTGTCGTACTCGGGCAGGCGCTCGTAGCGCAGCGGCACGTCCTGGTGCAGGCAGATGCCGCCGGGCTTCAGCAGTCGGTACGACTCTTTCATCATCGCCGCGGTGCTGTCCGCCGAGAGTTCGTGCATCGCATTGTGCGAGACCACCAGGTCGAAATACCCGTCTTCGAAGCCGGCATCGGCGACGCTGCGCTGGTGGAAATGCACCGCTACGCCCAGCGCCTCGGCGCGTGCATGGGCGTAGCGCAGCAGGCCGGCGCCGACGTCGATGGCATGGACCTCGGCGTCCGGCAGTGCCATCGCATAGGGTGTCGAAGAATTACCTGCCGAGCAGGCCATGTCGAGGATCCGCGTCGGCTTGAAGCCGGGATAGCGCGCATCGAGAAAGCGCATCATCACGTCGGCCTTGCTCTCGGTGGTGCCGATGCCCTGGGCTTTGGAGAACAGCGCGCCGCCGGCCTCGTATAGCGCGCCGGCCATGAAGTCGTCCTCGCCACGGTTCAGCGCGTAGGTGCCGGGCTGCAGGTGGATGGCGAAGTGGTCGATCGGGTCCGGAACCTCGAAGTCCGGATCGAGTTCCAGCGACCCGTGTTTCGCCGGTGCGTCCGTCAGCTCGTGGTAGACCTGCTTCAGGCGCGGCTCTTCGCGTTCCAGCGACTCGCTGACCGCATCCCACATCTGTTCCTGGGTTGCACGGTGCAGCGCGCTCCAGCTGCGGTAGTGCAGGTTCTCGTGCATGGCCTCGGAAATCTCGGCCTGGGTCTCGGGTGGCCGCCCGTGCTTGGCTTCCCAGGCCGGCGCGGCCTCGCGCCGGAAAACTTCGCGGTTCAGCGGCCGCACCGTGCGTCCGGAAAACAGCTTCAATTGGCCGACGAAATCCTGGCGCGCTCGCTCGTCGTGCGTCGGGCGCGCGAACATCTGGTGGTCCGGGTTGCGTGCCATCTGAGTCCTCTCGCGATATCCAGTCTGTAGATTTAAGAAGTCTACGCCCGAAGGCAGCCGAATTCGAACCTCGACAAGACCTGCCGGCCCTGAAGCCTTACGACGACTACGCGCTCATCCGCCCTGACGCGATGGGCAGCGCCCGCGAGCTTTTACGGGCTTCGGCCAGGAGCCCGGCAATGCTCTACTACCTGGACGAATAGCTGAACTTCGCCGAGGCCCCGCAGGAAAACTTCGCCCGGGAGCTGCTCGAGCTGCACACGCTGGGCGTGGACGGTGGCTACACCGAGGATGACGTAAAAGAAGTCGCCCGCTGTTTCACCGGCTGGACCATCCACCGGGAAACCGGCGAGTTTCGCTTTGTGCCATTGCTGCACGATTTCGTGACCAAGACCGTGCTCGGCACGGTAAACCCGGTCGGCGGCGGCGTCAGCGACGGCTGCGGCCGGTTCCTCGGCGGCGGGGTGGTGGGCGCGCAGGTGGCAGGCCCGTGGCCCGGCCTGGATGGCGACAGCCTGTTTGACGGTCATGATCTTGCGATCACCACCGACATCCGCGATGTGCTCGTGCAGCTGATGCAACGACGGCTGCCGGATGAAGGCGCCGCCGGGTTGTTCCCGGACTTCAACCCCGGGACCGCGCCGGAGCTGTTTATTCCTAAGACCTGAGTGGTGGGAGTCCGCTAGCTGTCGTCCGGCAGCGGAATGAACTCGTCGTCACCGGGCACCGGGTCAAAGCGCCCGTTGCGCCAGTCGTCCTTGGCCTGCTCGATGCGCTCCCTGCTGCGCGCGACGAAATTCCAGTACAGGGTCCGGTCGCTGGCCAGCGGTTCGCCGCCGAGCAGGATCAGCCGGCTGTCATGGTTTGCTTCCAGCGTTATTGACGGTGCATCCAGGCACAGCATGCGTCCGGGCAGGTAGCTCTCGCCGCCGAGGCTGATTTCGCCGCTCACGATGTACACCGCCTGTTCCGCATGACCGGCGGGCATCTCCAGCGTTTTGCTGGCCGGGACGTCGGCCTGCGCGTAAAAAAGCGGCGAGTGCACCTGCACCGGGGAGGTCATGCCCCAGGCTTCTCCCGCTATTACGCTCAGCTCGACACCATCGTCGTTGCGCCGCGGGATATCGGTGGCCGGGTAGTGCTGGAAGTCCGGCTCGATCTCCTCCTTGCCGTCCGGCAGCGCGATCCAGACCTGGATGCCGTGCATCGCTATCGGCTGGTCGCGCAGCTCGTCCGGCGTGCGCTCGGAATGCACGATGCCGCGTCCGGCGGTCATCCAATTGACCTCGCCCGGGCGAATCGGCTGCACGAAACCTAAGTTGTCGCGATGCATGATCTCGCCGGCGAACAGCCAGGTCAGCGTGGACAGGCCGATGTGCGGGTGCGGGCGCACGTCCATGGCCGCGCCTGGTGCCAGCGTGGCCGGGCCCATCTCGTCGAAGAACACGAACGGCCCGACGCGACGCCGGGTCTCCGCCGGCAGCGCCCGGCGCACCTCGAAAGCGCCGATGTCCTTCGCGCGCGGCTCGATGACCGTTCGCAGACCGCCGTCCGGTTCGGAACAGTCAGGTTGATAGCATTCCTGCGTGCTCATGATTCCGGTTCCTCGTTGCGAAATTCAGCAAATTCCGCATTCACCCGCTGGATTTCGTGGGCTAGCTTGTATTGGATAACTCGCCGGCCAGGCGGGGCGCGGCTGACCGACAGGCGGACTCGCGTCCGACTCATTGCGGTGCAGCGGTCAAGCGGCGCCCGCTCGGCAGGGGCGAGATGACAGACTATAGACCATAGCCTGCGGCTGCCTGACGGCCGTTGTTTGTTTCGCAACCCTGGAGGGGTAACGATGCTCAGGAAAACTCTTATTCTGACGGCCTGCACCGCGGGCCTGCTGCTGTCGCCGCTCGCCTTCGCCGGCGCGCACTACGGCCCTAATGACCTGAAGCCGGACAAGTTCGGCCACCGCACCGGCTTCAAGGGCTCCGAGGAAGAACTGGGTGCGGCCGTGGCGAAAGCGATCAATGAACTCAACCCGGACAGTGCGGAGGATCTCGACTTCACCGGCCACGAGAAGGAACTCGGCATGGCGGTGGAGACCGTGATCAAAACGCTGAGCAACCGGCGCCCATATCAGCACGAGCCCAACGATGCCTTGATCAAGGCGACCCTGACCAGCATTCAGTTCGCCAAAGACAACGACATGATGGAAGAGAAGATCAATCATGAGGTCCTGACGCAGAGCTTCCTGATCAAGCGCGTCGGCAAGCTGATGGAGCAGACCGGCAATATGGACCTGGGGCTGATCGGCCTGACCGAACGCACCGCCTGCTTCTACCAGCTGGTGCTGGACTACCGGCGGGAAGGCGATTCGATTGTCTGGAAATCGCCATACGGCAACGTGCTCGCGCAGACCACCCGGCTCGGCCAGCACGACATGACGGAGGAGTGGATCCACGAGAACTACACCATTCCCCTGATGGTGCAGCAGGCGGAACTGATGGGCATGGTTGCGGAAATCTCGCCCTGGCAGGAAGACGGCTGGATCACCATGCGACTGGTCAAGCCGGAGGCCGTCGCGGCGAACTGACCGCTGTCGGTAACTGTCTCGAGGGCCGGGCGTTTGTGCTCCCGGCCCTTTTTCTTTGCCCGGCCGATCGGCGAGTCAGACGGTGGCCGCCTTGCGCGTGTTCGCGCGCAGCAGGAACAGTATCGCCATGATCACGGCCGCCGCCGCCGACCAGCCGATTACCCTGACCATCGCGCCGGGATCCACCTGGCCGGGCTGCAGCCAGGCCATCAGCTGCAAGCCGGTTGCGCCGGCCATCACCTGGGTGAAGCCGCTGAGGCTGGCCGCCGTGCCCTTGGCCGCGCCGGCGCCGTTCATGGCTGCGGCGTGGCAGTTCGGCTGGATCAGGCCGTTGCAGCCGCCGAGCACCGTGCCCGGCGCGAACAGCGCCCAGGCGCTCCACTCCGGGCGACTCAGTGACCAGGCCAGCGCCGCCCAGGCGCCCGCAAACACCAGCAGGCCCAGCACGATGGTCCGGTCGGGGCCGAGCCGATGGGCGATGCGCGTGGACAGAAAGTTCCCGCCGAGGAAGCCAAGGGTCAGGACGACGAAATAAAGGCCATATTCGGTCGCGGAATGGCCCAGCAGTTCGACCACGATATACGGCGATGCGGAGATCAACGCATAGATGCCGATCTGGGTCGCGGTCAGCGTCGCGAGATAGAAAAACAGTCGTCCCCCGGCCAGGGCTTCGGTCCAGCTGGCGTCTGCGGGCCTTTCCTCCGCGCTGCCCGTTTCCGGGACCCGACTGATGGTCAGCAGCGTGAAGGCGGCTCCGAGCAGCAGCAACAGCAGCAGGATCGAGCGCCAGCCCCACTGGTCGGCCATGAGCCCGGCCAGCACCGGCGCGACCATTGGGCCGATGACCATGGCCATGGTCATGTACGCGAACACCTTGCCGAGGTCGGCGCCGGCGAACAGGTCGGCTGCGACCACGCGGCCAATCGTCGATGCGGCGCCGGCGCCGATCGCCTGCACGATACGCCCGGCGACCAGCCAGTTCAGGTCGGGCGCCAGCCAGGCGAGCAGTGAGCCGGCGGTGAACAACAGCATGCCGCCGATCAGCAGCGGACGTCGGCCGTACCGGTCGGCCAGCGGCCCGATGACCAGCATGGAGATTCCCAGTGCGGCGGAGAAGCCGGTAACCGTCCATTGCGTGTCGGCGATGCTGGTGCCGAGATCGGCGCGCATGTAGGGCAACACCGGCACGACAATCTGCAATGCAATCGGCGCGAGCGCGCCGCAGGCCGCCATCAGGGCGACGATGAGGAATCGAGGGTCGGAAAGCATGGGCGCAGAGCATACCCGCTTCGCCGGGCCTGGTGATGACCGCGCACTGCAGCGACCAGCTGCGCGTCTTTTTTTTGTAGTTGCGACTGAAGCAGAAGAAAACGCCGGTCGAACGTCGAACAGTGTCTCTTTATCGCGAGCCGGCGCCGATCACAACACCGAGCATCTCTGGCTCGACATGCAGGCCGGCCGCGCCTACGAACTCAGGGGTATGTGCTGCGCCGATCAGGGTGACTTCACCCGTGACTTCGCGCTGGCCTGGCAATTGCGGGAAGCACCGGGAACAGATCGTGCCGCCGTGCCTGACGGCCAGGACAATTGTATCTCGACGACAAACCCGGACCATCCGGCCTGGCGCTGCGTTGTATTGTGCGCCGGTGCACGGGGACTGCCGCATTGCCCAGGTCTACCTATATGAAAAAGATTTCGGCGCCTGTTTTGCGGCAACGCAGATTCAGCTTGCCGGCATGTTCAGCGTTGTCGGTGAGTTATGTAAAACGTTTGCCCGAGGGACGGTTTAAAGCACCATAATATTTTCACTCGGGTGTGAGTCGAGCTATCGTTCACATAACAAAAAAAACA
>CBFCXA010000008.1:0-22358 GCA_965601985.1 uncultured Chromatiales bacterium
ATCGCCACGGTAAGGCGCATGCAGTCTGAAAGCGATGATTTCCCGGCAGCCCTGGTCGAGGCGGTGAAGGAGCGTCTGCGGCCGGCTATCCTCACTACGCTGACAACCATCGGCGGCCTGCTGCCGCTGCTGTTCGAGCGCAGCGTGCAGGCGCAGCTGGTGCAGCCGCTGGCGGTAACCCTGATCTTCGGCCTGCTGTTTTCGCCGTTACTGGTGTTGTTTTTCGTGCCAGCGCTGTACGGAATCGGCAACGACCTGGGGCGGAAGATGCGTGCGGCGCCGGAGCCGGTCGCAGGCACCTGAGCGGGCCTGGTCGTGGGACTGGCCTGACCGCAGCCGCTCTGGCAACGTAAGCGCATGCGCCACAGCCGTCCGCTCGTCGGGGTCGTTTCCGACCGCCGCATCATCGAACCGCATCCGTTCCACGTGGTCGGAGAAAAATATTCGCAGGCTCTGGCCGACGCGGCCGGCGTGTACCCGGTCGGCCTGCCGTCGTTTGCCTATGGCTTCGACGTGCTCGAGGTGCTCGACCGGCTCGATGGCCTGCTGCTGACCGGCAGCCCGTCCAACGTCGCGCCGCATCGCTATCACGGCGAGGCCAGTGATGCGGATACGCAGCACGACCTGGCGCGCGACGACGCGAGCTTCGCGCTGATTCCGGCTGCGCTGCGTGCCGGCCTGCCGCTATTCGGCATCTGTCGCGGCTGCCAGGAACTCAACGTCGCGCTCGGTGGCAGCCTGCACCAGGCGGTGCACCAGCTGCCCGGCTATGCGGTGCACCACGAAGACACCCGGCAGCCGCTGGCCGTGCAGTACGGGCCGGCGCACACCGTAAAGTTCACGCCCGACGGCTTGCTGGCGCGCATCACCGGCGCCACGGGAGCAATGGTGAACTCGGTGCATCACCAGGGCATCGATACCCTCGCACCTGGTCTCGATGTCGAAGCCGTCGCGCCGGACGGCCTGGTCGAGGCAGTGGCGGTGCGCGACGCAGCCGGTTTCGCGCTCGGTGTACAGTGGCATCCCGAATGGCAGACGCTGGACGACGAGATCTCCACGGCGATTTTTCGCGCTTTCGGAGCAGCCTGCGCGGAGTACGCAACATGACGGACGACAAGCGGCTGGCCGCGTGGCTGGCGGACAATCAGATTTCCGAAGTCGAGGCGGTGGTGCCGGACATGGCCGGCGTCGCGCGCGGCAAGTTCATGCCTGCATCCAAGTTCGCCGAGCAGGGCGGCATGCGCCTGCCGGCCTCGGTATTCATCCAGACCGTGACCGGCGATTACGGCGAAGAACGGGTCATCGGTCCGCTGGACGAGGATCTGGAAGTGAAGCCCGACCTCGACACCCTGAGAAAAGTTCCATGGGCCACCGAGCCGACCGCCTGCGTGATTCACGATTGCTTTTATCGCGACGGCCGGCCGGTCGACGTATCGCCGCGCCAGTTGCTGCGCAACGTGCTGGCGCTGTACGAAGCACGCGGCCTGCGTCCTGAAGTCGCACCGGAAGTCGAGTTCTACCTGGTCAAGCGCAACACCGACCCGGACGACCCGCTGGAACCGCCGATCGGCCGCTCGGGCCGCCAGGAGTCGGTGCGCCAGCCGTTCAGCATGGACGCAATCGACGAGTTCGAGCCGCTGATTGAAGACATCTACGACTACTGCGAAGCGCAGAACCTGATGGTCGACAACCTTGCGCACGAAGCCGGCACCGCGCAGCTGGAGATCAACTTCGACCACGGCGACGCGCTGGCGCTGGCCGACCAGGTATTTCTGTTCAAGCGGACGGTGCGCGAGACCGCCATGCGCCACAACGTGTACGCCACCTTTATGGCCAAACCGATGGCCGGCGAGCCGGGCAGCTCGATGCACTGGCACGTGAGCCTGATCGACGAGAGCAGCGGCAGTAATACCTTTGCCACCGACCGGGCGGAAAAACCCGAGTTCCTCAGCTTCATCGCCGGACTGCAGACGTTCCTGCCGGAGTTCCTGGTGATGTTCGCGCCTTATGTGAATTCTTTTCGGCGCTTCACGCGCTACCAGTCGGCGCCGATCAATCTGCAGTGGGGCTACGATAACCGCACGGTCGGGCTGCGCGTGCCGAATGCCGATAATCAGAACCGGCGCATCGAGAGCAGGCTGGCCGGCGCAGACGCGAATCCGTACCTCGCGATTGCCGCGTCGCTGGCGGCCGGCTACCTCGGCATGGAGCGTGGCCTGGTCCCGAGCGCGGCCGAGACCGGCAATGCCTACCGCAGGCCCGCGCGCATACCGCGCAATCTCGATCATGCGGTCGATCGCTTCACGCGCAGCAAGGCTGCACGCGAGGTGTTCGGCAGCGATTTTGTGACCGTATTCACCGCGATCAAACGCCGCGAATTCGATCGCTACTTCGAGGTCATCAGCCCGTGGGAGCGCGAGCACCTGTTGCTGAGCGTCTAGGCGAGCGCGCATGACCGCGACCGACACCCGGGCCTGGCAGGCGCTCGACCACGCGCACTTCCTGCATCCGTTCACCGATACGAAAGATCTCGCCGCGCGCGGCAGTCGCATCATCACCCGTGGCGAGGGGGTGTATATCTTCGATTCGGAAGGCAAGCGCATCCTCGACGGCATGTCGGGGCTGTGGTGTGTGAGCCTCGGTTACGGCCGGCGCGAACTGATTGACGCGGCCACCGCGCAGCTGGAGCGACTGCCTTACTACAACAGCTTCTTTCAGTGTGCCCACCCGCCGGCCGTGGAGCTGGCTGCGCGACTGGCCGAGCTGGCGCCGCCGGGATTTCAGCGCGTGTTTTTCAGTGGCGGCGGCAGCGAGGCCAACGACACGGTGCTGCGCATGGTCCGGCTTTTCTGGGTGCTGCAGGGCCAGCCCGGCAGGCGTGTGATCATCAGCCGGCGCAATGCCTACCACGGCAGCACCGTGGCCGCGGCGAGTCTCGGCGGCATGACGCCGATGCACGCGCAGGGCGGTCTGCCGATCCCGGGCATCGAGCACATCGAGCAGCCATATGCCTTCGGTCTGGCCGGAGACGAAGATCCCGCAGACTTCGGCCGACGTATCGCGCGCGAGCTGGAAGTGAAAATCGAGCGGCTCGGCGCGTACCAGGTCGCCGCTTTCATCGGCGAGCCGGTGCAGGGCGCCGGCGGCGCGATCATCCCGCCGGAGACTTACTGGCCCGAAATCCAGCGCATCTGCGATCACCATGGAATCCTGCTGGTGGCTGATGAAGTCATAACCGGCTTCGGCCGGCTGGGCGAATGGTTTGGCGCCAGCGGTTACCGGCTGAAGCCGGACCTGATGCCGTTTGCCAAGGGCGTGACCTCGGGTTACCAGCCATTGGGCGGCGTGCTGGTCCACGACCGGGTCGCTGACGTGCTGGTGGAACATGCCGGCGAGTTTGCGCACGGCTATACCTACTCCGGCCACCCGGTCGCCTGTGCAGTCGCGCTGGCGACGCTGGACGTCATGCACAAAGAGAATCTCGTCGAGCATGTGCGTACCCGCATCGGGCCTTATTTCGCGCGACGCTGGGCGGAGCTCGGTGCTCACCCGCTGGTTGGCGAGGCACGCAGCCGCGGGCTGATCGGTGCGCTGGAGCTGGTCGCGGACAAGGCCTCGCGGCGGCGTCATGCACCGGACAGGCAGGCGGGTATTCGCTGCCGCGATCTCAGCGTCGAAAACGGGCTGGTGATGCGGGCGGTCGGTGACACCATGATCGTCGCGCCGCCGCTGGTGATCAGCGAGGGGGAAGTCGACGAACTCGTCGACACTGCGGCCCGCGTACTCGACCTGACCGCCGATGCGCTGCGACGCGATGGCTGACGCGCCATCCGCCGTCAACGCGACCGGCTCGGACTATCCGCCGAGCTATTACGCCGCGACCGCGAACCAGGTCACCGCGTCGCGGCGCCTGAACGACAAGCTGCGCACCGACGTCTGCGTCATCGGCGGTGGCTACACCGGCCTGTCCACGGCGCTGCACCTGCGTGAACGGGGCTTTACCGTCGCGCTGCTCGAGGCCCGTCGAATTGGCTGGGGTGCATCCGGGCGCAACGGCGGACAAATCGGCACCGGCCAGCGCCAGGACGAGGCGGAACTCGAGAAACGCTGCGGTGCGGATACGGCGCGCCTGTTGTTCGACAGCGCCGAGGCCGCGAAGGCGACGGTGCGCCGGCTGATCGACGACTATGCGATCGACTGCGATCTCGCACCGGGCCAGATGGTGACCGCGGCCAGGCCGGCGCATGCCGGTGAACTCGAGCGGCGTGCTGCTCGGCTCGCTGCACGGTACGGCTACACGCAGATGCGTTATCTCAGCCGGGAACAGTTGCGCGAGCAGCTGGCCAGTGACGTCTATCACGGTGCCACGCTGGACGACGGGGCGCTGCACCTGCATCCGCTGAACTACGCGCTGGGACTGGCACGCGCCTGCCGGCAGGCCGGCGTGCACCTGTTCGAGTACAGCCCGGTGCGCAGCTACAGCCGGCGCACGCCATCGCTGGTAGAAACGCCGCGCGCGCACGGGCGCGCCGACCACGTCGTTGTTGCCTGCAACGGCTACCTGGGCCGCCTGGAGCCGCGCCTGGCCGGGCGCATCATGCCGATAAACAATTTCATCGTCGCGACCGCGCCGCTCGACGATCCCGCCGCGCTGATCCGCGATCGGGTCTGCGTTCACGACACGCGCTTCGTGGTGAATTACTTCCGCATGTCCGCCGACGGCCGGCTGCTGTTCGGTGGCGGCGAGAACTACAGTGCCCGTTTTCCGCGCGACATTGCCGGCTTCGTGCGCCCGTATGTCACGCGCGTGTTCCCGCAGCTCGCCGAGCTGCCGATCGATTACGCCTGGGGCGGCACGCTGGCCATCACGCTCGGCCGCTTGCCGCATCTCGGCCGTTTGCCGCCGAACCTCTACTTCGCGCACGGATTCTCCGGCCACGGCGTGGCGATGGGCAGCTTCGCCGGCAAGCTGATCGCCGACGCGCTCGCCGGCGAACCGTCGGGTTTCGACCTGTATGCGAAGCTGCCGACCCGTCGCTTTCCGGGCGGTACACTGTTGCGCTGGCCCGGCCTGGTCGCCGGCATGCTCTGGTACGCGATGAGGGACCGCCTGTGAGACTGCTCATGCTGCTCGGCTGTGCGATCCTGCTGGCCGCCTGCGGCGGCGAGCCCCCGGACCTGCGCAACGAGCTGCGCGTGTACAACTGGTCTGACTACATCGCGCCGGACACCATCGCGCGTTTCGAGGCCGAGACCGGCATCCGCGTCATCTACGACGTATTCGACAGCAACGAGGTGCTGGAGGCCAAGCTGTTGTCCGGCGCCGCCGGCTACGACATCGTCGTGCCGACCTCGGACTTCATGGGCCGGCAGATCGTCGCCGGGGTGTTCCAGGCGTTGGACAAGTCGAAGCTCACCAATTACGCCAACCTCGACCCGGAGCTGATGGCGCTGATCACGCGCTTCGATCCGGACAACCGCTACGGCGTGCCCTACCTGTGGGGCACCACGGGCATTGGCTATAACGTCGATGCGATAACCGAGCGGCTGGGCGAGGACGCGCCGGTGGACAGCCTGGACCTCGTGTTCGTGCCCGAGTACCTGGCGCAGCTGGCCGATTGCGGCGTCGCGTTTCTCGACGCGCCGTCGGAAATTTTCGCGGCGGTGCTGCATTACCTCGGCGAGGACCCGAACAGCACTGAACCCGATGTCTACAAGCAGGACGCGCAGCAGCTGCTGCAGGCGATTCGCCCGTTCGTCACCTACTTTCATTCCTCGCAATACATCAACGACCTGGCCAACGGCGACATCTGCGTGGCCTTCGGCTGGTCCGGCGACATCCTGCAGGCGGCAACGCGCGCCGAGGAAGCGGCCAACGGCGTCGCGGTCGACTATCGCATTCCGGTCGAGGGCGCGCTCCTGTGGTTCGACATGCTGGCCATCCCGGCCGACGCGCGTAATGTCGACAGCGCACACCGCTTCATCGATTTCCTGCTGCGCCCGGACGTGATCGCAGACGTCACCGCCTACGTCAGCTATGCCAACCCCAACCTGCCGGCGACCGAACTGGTGCCGGCCGGAATCCGCGACAATCCCGGTATCTACCCGCCGCCGGCCGTGCGCGAGAAGCTGTTTACCGACAAGGTGACGCCGCCGCGCATCGACCGGGTCATGAACCGCGTATGGACCAGCGTGAAAACCGGCCGCTGACGCCCGCCTTCGTTGAACTCGAGGGCCTGTCGCGCTTTTTCGGCGACGTCGCGGCGGTGCGCGAGCTTGACCTGCGCGTTCGCCGCGGCGAGATCTTCGCGATCCTCGGTTCTTCGGGCTGCGGCAAATCTACTCTGCTGCGCATCATGGCGGGGCTGGAGGCGCCGGACGCCGGCAGCGTGCGTGTCGAGGGCCAGGACATCACCGCGCTGCCGCCGTATCGGCGCCCGGTAAACATGATGTTCCAGTCCTATGCGCTGTTCCCGCACATGAGCGTGGAGCAGAACATCGCCTTCGGCCTGAAGCAGGACCGGCTCGCGGCCGCGGAAATGAAAAAGCGTATCGACGAAGTGCTGGCGCTGGTGCAGATGAGCGACTTCCGGCGCCGCCGGCCGGCGCAGCTGTCCGGTGGCCAGCAGCAGCGGGTTGCGCTGGCCAGGAGCCTGGCGAAACGGCCGAAGCTGCTGTTGCTCGACGAGCCGATGGGAGCGCTGGACCGAAAGCTGCGCGCCGAGATGCAGTTCGAGCTCGCCGACATTATTCGTCGTGTGCGCGTGACCTGCGTAATGGTCACGCACGACCAGGACGAGGCGATGGTCATGGCCGACCGGCTCGCACTGATGCACGAGGGCCGGGTGGTGCAGATCGGCAAACCGGCGGAAGTCTATGCTCAGCCGAACAGCCGCTTCTCGGCGGGCTTCCTCGGCCAGGTGAATCTGTTCGAGGCGCGCGTGCTTTCCTCCGCCGAGGGTAGCTGCCTGCTCGAGACGCCCGAATTCGGCGGCAACGTGAAGGCGCCGGACGCGCGCGGGCTGAATGCCGGAACCGCGGTCAGCCTGGCCGTGCGCCCGGAGCAGGTCATTCTCAGCGAACGGCCGCTGGATGAGCGCTACAACGCCGCCGGCGCCAGTGTCGAGGACATCGGCTTTCTCGGCAGCCAGACCAGCTATCACCTGCGCCTGGCCTCCGGGCGCGTGCTTACCGCGCTGGTTGCCAGCGCCGCAGCGCCGACAGGGCTGGGTCACGGCAGCGATATCTATCTCGGCTGGTCGGTTGCCGACGGCGTGGTCATGGTGGAACCGGAATGAGCGCCGTCCGGGCACAGGGCTGGGGCCGACGGCTGGTAATCGGGCTGCCGTTCATCTGGTTGCTGCTGTTTTTCCTGCTGCCGTTCGCGATCGTGGTCAAGATCAGCCTGGCCGAAGCCCTGATCGCGGTGCCGCCGTACACCGAACTCATCGCCCGAATCGACGGCCAGCTCCGGCTCACGGCCACGCTGGACAATTTCGCCTTCCTGTTCACCGACCGGCTCTATGCCCTGGCCTACCTGAACTCGGTGAAAATCGCGCTGGTCTCGACGCTGTTGTGCCTTCTCATCGCTTACCCGATGGCCTGGGCGATCGCGCGCGCCGAGCCCGCGACCCGCAACCTGCTGTTGCTGCTGATCGTGATCCCTTCCTGGACCTCGTTCCTGATCCGTGTGTATGCGTGGATGGGCA
Source organism: uncultured Chromatiales bacterium (assembly GCA_965601985.1). Lineage (GTDB taxonomy): Bacteria > Pseudomonadota > Gammaproteobacteria > Steroidobacterales > J054. Next base: position 7,710 of record CBFCXA010000008.1, read on the forward strand.
TCCTCAGCAACACCGGGTTTGTGAATAATGTGCTGCTGGCCCTCGGCCTGGTCGACGAACCCATTCAGCTGCTGCGCACCGAATTCGCGGTGTATCTCGGCATCGTCTATGCCTACCTGCCCTTCATGGTGCTGCCGCTGTATACCGCGCTGGTCAGGCTCGACTGGCGGCTGATCGAAGCGGCGGCCGACCTGGGTGCGACGCCGGCGCGCAGTTTCTTCCAGGTGGTGCTGCCGCTGACCCGCGGCGGCATCGTCGCCGGCAGCATGCTGGTGTTCATCCCGGCCACCGGCGAGTTCGTGATCCCGGAGCTGCTCGGCGGTGCCGACACACTGATGATCGGCAAGGTGCTGTGGCAGGAGTTCTTCAACAACCGTGACTGGCCGATCGCGTCTTCGGTCGCGATCCTGCTGCTCGCGATCCTGCTGATTCCGATCTACGTCTACTACCGGCATCAGTCGGCCGGCAGCGGCGCGGTCGCGGTGACCGCGGCCGGGGGCGGGCGCGTATGAACGCCCGTTCACGCTGGCTGCGCGCGAGCCTGTATGCCGGGCTGGCATTCCTGTACCTGCCGATGCTGATCCTGGTGATCTATTCGTTCAATGAGTCGCGACTGGTCACGGTCTGGGCCGGCTTCTCCACGCGCTGGTATGCGGAACTGCTGCGCGACCGGCAGATTCTCGAAGCGGTGAGCATGAGCCTGCGCATTGCGGTGCTGGCAGCCAGTGGCGCGGTAGTGCTCGGTACGCTCGGTGGGCTGGCGCTTGCGCGTATCGGCCGGTTTCGCGGCCGCAACCTGTTTGGCGCGATGATTACCGCACCGCTGGTGATGCCGGAAGTGATCACCGGCTTGTCGTTGCTGCTGCTGTTCGTCGCACTGTCGCAGCTGCTCGGCTGGCCGTCGCAGCGTGGCGCGCTGACCGTGTGGATTGCGCATGTGACCTTCTGCACCGCGTACGTGACCGTGGTCGTGGCCTCGCGCCTGGCCGAACTCGACGAGTCGCTGGAAGAGGCGGCCCTGGATCTGGGCGCGACGCCGCTCAGGGTGTTTTTTTCCGTCACGCTGCCGGTAATCTCGCCGGCTTTACTGGCCGGCTGGTTGCTGGCCTTCACCCTGTCCCTGGACGACCTGGTGATTGCCAGTTTCGTGACCGGGCCGGGCGCATCGACGCTGCCGATCGTGGTGTTTTCCAGCGTGCGGCTGGGGGTCAGCCCGAAGATCAATGCACTGGCCACCATCCTGATCGGGCTGGTGCTCGTCGGCAGTTGCCTGGCATGGTGGGTCGCGCAGCGGTTTGCCCGCCGCCGCCAGCCGGCCTGAACGGACCCACCCGGAACCGGACTGGTGTGCCGCGGCCGGCGGTGAAAAAATAGCCCTGTTGTAGCTCGGAGTGCGCGCGATGCCCGCCTGGAACCTGCCCGCCCTTGGCCTGGCCGTTGCGCTTTTGCTGCAACTGTCCGCCTGCGCCGACATCCACGAGTCCGAAGACTTCGAACGTCATCGGAACTCGCAGCTGACCACGCCCTACGACCGCAACGACGTGTTTTATTTCGACGTGATCTTAAGCCCGGAAGTCCCCGACGGCGATCCGGTCGCCGAACAGCGGCGCATGGCCTGGCTGGAAGGCTGGCTCGAGGCGCGCAAGCTCTGCCCGGCTGGTTACGAAATCAAGGATCGCCGCCCCTTCGGCACGCTGGAAGACAACCCGGGGCGTTACGACCTGCGCTATGTCGTGGGCTGCAAGGTCGAGCCGCTGCCGGAAAGCGCGTGAGCCCATGCTGATCATCATCGGCGCGCTGGTGCTGCTCGCGCTGATTTTTCTGCCGGGGCTCTGGGTGCAGCGCGTGCTCTCGAAGTACAGCCGACCGACCGACCGGTATCCGGGTACCGGCGGTGAACTGGCGCGACACCTGCTCGACGGCCTCGGCCTGGAAGATGTGAAAGTCGAGCAGACCGATCAGGGCGATCATTATGACCCGCAGGCTCGCGCCGTCCGCCTGACGCCGGAAAAATATGCCGGCAAGTCGCTGACTGCGATTACCGTGGCCGCGCATGAAGTCGGCCACGCACACCAGGACGCCCGCGCCTACCCGCCGCTGAAGTGGCGCACGCGCCTGGTGAAGCTCGTCGCGCCGGCCCAGCGCCTGGGTGCCGGGATCCTGATGCTGGCGCCGCTGATCGGCATCGCGCTGCGCACGCCGGCGGTCGGTGTGCTGATGTTTTTCGGTGGTCTTCTCGCGATGGGTACGACTACGGTGATTCACCTGGTCACGCTGCCGACCGAACTCGACGCGAGCTTCGGCCGGGCGCTGCCGCTGTTGCGCAAAGGCGGTTACCTGCAGGACGGCGACGAGCCGCATGCGCGCAAACTGCTGCAGGCCGCTGCGCTGACTTACGTGGCCGCGTCGCTGATGAGCCTGCTCAACGTGGCGCGCTGGTGGGCCATTCTGCGCCGCTGACCGCTTCGGCCTGCAGCAGCCGGTTTCCCGGTACCAGGCGCCAGCGCTGCGCAAAACCGGCATTGATTTCCAGCACCCTCGTAACCGGCGCCGCGGCCGCGATGCTGCGGGTGGAAAGCGGCGTGGTGCGCGCGGCGATGTTGACGATCTGCCCGTCCGCATCGATGAACAGCATGTCCAGCGATATCAGCGTGTTCTTCATCCACATGCTGATTCTTGCCGACTGCGGATAGATGAACAGCATGCCCTCGAACTCGTCCATCTGCTCGACGAACATCAGTCCCTGGCGTTGCTCTTCCGAGCTGGTCGCGAACCAGGCTTCGATGTGCAGGCAGCGCAGCCGGTCGGCTTCGAGCACGATGCTGCCGCGTGGTACGTCGGCGACCAGCTCGGCCGGCTGAATGGCGTGGGCCGCAGGCCGCAGGCAGGTAAACAGCAACAGCGCAATCGCTGCCTGTCGCTTATTCATCCTCGATGCTCAGCCGCCCGGAGAAGCGGAAGTCCGCGGGCGTTACCGAACCCGGCCCGTTGACCGCGGCCAGCGCGCCGACGCAGTAGAACTCACCGGCGACGTTGTATTCGCGCCGCCCGGCGCGGCCCAGTACCCGCACGCGATCCAGCTGCGCCCAGCAGCGCTCGCCGAGACCGGAGTTGAAAAAGCGGTCGCGGTCCTCGTCGACGATGGTCAGGTTGACCGGCAGCTCGCGCCCCAGCGCGTCGTCCGGTTCCGCGGCGATGCCCAGCACGAACAGCAATGGCGCATCCGTGTCGCGCGCTGCGAACAGCAGTCGCATGCCGGCGCCGCCGGGTCGCAGCATGCCGTCACAGCGCAGCCCGCGGCCGCGCCAGTCAATCTCGGCCTCCAGGGCGCCGTAGAGTCTGCCGCTCAGGTAACCGTCTTCGAGCAGGGTGCAGGCCTGCAGGCGCGGCGGGCGCAGTGCTCCGCCGACCGCCTGGTTCGCGCGCAGACTGGGCGACTGCCAGGCCAGCCAGGCGGCGATACCGGCGCAGGCGAGCACGCCCAGCAGCGCCGCAGCGGCCGAGACCAGTGGCGGCGTGGCGGCGGTTGTCAGCTCAGGTTCCGGCACGGCCGCGAGCATACACCGCCGCCTTGCGTTGCGGTTACGGCGGCGCGAAGATCGGCCCCGTCGCGCCGCTCCTGAGAATCACCATGACCGACACCCTGCGTTACGACTTCGTCCCGTCACACTTCGGCGAATGCCTGCTTGCGCTGACTGAACGCGGCGTCTGTCACCTGGAGTTCACGGACGGCGATCGCGACCGGGCGCTTGCAGGCCTGGCCGCTCGTTGGCCCGCAGCAAAGCTCGAGCGCCGTACCGGCCTGGCGGACGCGCAGCTGCTGTTCGACGACGCTGCCGATGAACCGCCGCTGGATCTGCACGGTACCGCGTTCCAGCGCGAGGTCTGGGATGCGCTACGGCGCATTCCGGCCGGTCAGACCCTGACCTACGGCCAGCTGGCCCGTCAGCTGGGGCGTCCGAACAGCGCGCGCGCCGTAGCTTCGGCCGTCGCCAGCAACCGGGTGGCCGGCCTGGTGCCCTGCCACCGGGTGGTGGCCGCCGGTGGCGGGCTGGGCGGCTTTCGCTGGGGTACTCGGCGAAAGGCCGCATGGCTGGCGCGGGAGACGCGGCTCGCGGCCTGAAAGACCACAAATGGGCCTTTTTGACCCTGTCCGGCTTGCCCGCAACGCGGCAAGCAAACTGTGACCGCTTAGCGCTAATACCGGCGGCTGCCCGCCTACGATGTGCATTGTTGGCGCCCTGGGCGGGGCGTGGGGACAGTGTGCATTGGCCGTTACGGGCGAGAACATGCGAAACATGGCCGGCGACCGCACTAAACAGGCGTTGCGCTGGTTGAAGTTCGGCACGCTGGAGGAACGTGAGTTCCGCCAGGCTTACGCGGTGGCAAACGCCAACCGCGCGCGCCTGGTAATGGGTTTTGCGCTGGCCAACCTGCTGATCCTGATCGGTGTCGGCATTGCCAACGGAGGTTCGCCATTCATGATCGCCTTCGAAGGCCTGGTCATGGTGCCGATCCTGGCCGCCACGCTATATCTGTCCCGGACTCCCGAACGCTACGAGATCTACCATTTTCTGCTGGCCGTCGGCGCATTGCTGATCGGCCTGCTGATCAACTCCGTCGTAACGCGCGCCACGCTGAACGGCATGCCGTACTATTTCAGCGCGACCATCGCCTGGATCTTCATAGTCTGGCTGATTCTCGGCCTGACCATGCGCGCGGCGGCGATCACCGCCGTGGCGATTTCCGTGATCTACTCGTGGGGCCTGGTGAACTGGGATATCACGCCGGCCGAGACCTCTTTCGAGGTGCTGATGCTCGCGTTGGTCAACGCAATCGGTGGTTTCTGCTGCTACCAGCTCGAGTACACCGTGCGGCGCTCGTTCCGCGAGTCGCGCAAGCTGAGCCAGCTGGCCGAGCAGGACGGGCTGACCGGCCTGTACAACCGGCGCAGTTTCGACCAGCACCTCGACCGGCTGTGGCGACAGTCGCGGCGCGAGGAATCACAGCTGACGCTGCTGCTGATGGATATCGACCACTTCAAGGCCTACAACGACGCCTACGGGCACCAGGCCGGTGACGACGCGCTCAAGCGTGTAGCCGAAATCATCCGTCTCAGCGCACAGCGGCCGCTGGACATCTCGGCGCGTTACGGCGGCGAGGAATTCGCGCTTCTGCTGTTCGGGCCGTACGGCGACAATGCGCATGAGATGCCCGAACGTCTGCGGGCGGATGTTGCGTCGCTGAAGATTCCCCACAAGGCATCGCCTACCTCGCCCTACCTGAGCGTGAGTATTGGCGCGGCGATCATTCTGCCGAATGCCGAGCGCAGCCAGGCCGGCGCTCTGCAGATGGCCGACGAGGCGCTCTACCAGGCCAAGGAAGAAGGCCGTAATCGGGTCGTGTTCCGGGAGTCACAGCATTCGACGTTCCAGACCGGGCGCTTCCGCGTCGGCCGCAAGGCCAGCTGATCGGCCCTACCAGTGCCCGCTATTAGGCATCGACGCCCAGGGCTCGGCCGGAGGTAGCGCGCCGCCGGCCTGCAACAGCTCGATCGAGATATTGTCCGGCGAGCGCACGAAGGCCATGTGCCCGTCGCGCGGCGGGCGGTTGATGGTTACGCCGCCGTCCATCAGCCGCTGACAGGTCGCGTAGATGTCGTCGACCTCGTAGGCCAGGTGACCGAAGTTGCGGCCCTCGTCGTATTCCTCCGGGTCCCAGTTGTAGGTCAGTTCCACCGCAGCGTCTTCGTTACCGGGCGCGGCCAGGAAGATCAGCGTGAAGCGGCCTTCTTCGCTGTCCCAGCGCCGCAACTCGGTAAGCCCCAGCTTGTTGCAGTAAAAGTCCAGTGAAGCGTCGATATCGCTGACGCGGACCATGGTGTGCAGATACTTCATCGTGTACGTCTCCGGCCAAGTCTTGCTTGCAACGGGGTGGTGCCTGCGTAAGCTAAATGCCGCCGGCAGTTGCGGCAAGCGCGGCTTGCCGTAATGCCTGCCCGCCCAGCTGTCCGATCACCGGCGCCCGGAGCCAGCCATGCCTGCCGAGATGAGGGCCATCATTTACGTGCCGGGCATGAAGCCCAAGCCCCCGGCCGAGATCCATCGCGAGCGCCTGTGGCAGTCGCTGGTCGAAGGCCTGCGCCGCGCGCAGCCGGAAGTGGCTGGCGACGTCGCAGCGCATCCGGACTGTTTCACGCTGGCGGCCTGGGGTCCGCTGTTCTACCCGGAAACCGGCGACCCGTCTGTGGATGTGCCGGGCCTGGAGCGGCTGATGTCGCTGTCCGGCCCTGAGCCCCGCGATCTCGAGGAGGCGCGTCACTGGCACAAGCAGCTGACCCGGGCGATGTACCTGGTCGCCGATCGCCTGCCGTTTCTGATCGACCTGATTGCGCCGGAGCAGCTCAAGGCCAGCATGCTCGATAGCCTGCGCTACCTCGGCAACGAGGACGGTGCGGGCGAGCGGGTGCGCCACTATGTTGCCGGCGTGCTCGAACAGGCGCAGGCTGACGGCCGGCGAATTCTGCTGCTGGCCCACAGCCTTGGCTCGGTCATCGCCTGGGACGTGCTCTGGCAACTGAGCCGCGCCGACAGCCCGGTGCGCATCGACCAGCTGGTGACCATCGGCAGTCCGCTGGGTCTGAACTTCATGCGCCATCGCCTGCTGTCGGCGCACGCGGCGAAGGAAGACCGCTACCCGAGAAACATTCGCCGATGGGTGAATTTGTCGGCGGTTGGCGAGCTGACTGCGCTGGACCGTAGCTTCGCCAACGATTACCGCGGCATGCTGCGCCAGGGGCTGGTCGAGAGCATTACCGACCATACTGACCTGATGAACTATTTCCGCGGCCCGGACGGCGTCCTGAACGTGCACAAGTGCTACGGCTACATGATCAATCCGCGTACCGCCGAGGTGGTCGCGAACTGGTGGCAGGCCAAGGCGCCGCGCTAGCGCATCAGTTCGTCGCCAGGATGCGTACGTCGATGCGCCGGTTGCGTGCCCGGCCCTCTGCGGTCCGGTTATTGGCGATCGGGCGGCTGTCGCCGAAGCCTTCGGCGCGGATCCGGAAGCCCTGGATGCCGAGTTCGGTGGTCAGGAAATCCGCCACCGCCTGCGCGCGCGACTGCGACAGTTTCAGGTTGGTGCCCGCACTCCCCGTGGTGTCGGTATGGCCCTCGACGACGAAGCGGCTGCGGGGAAAGACATCGGCCGCATCGGCCAGCCGCGAGAGCAGCTGCACCGCGTTTTCGTCGAGTTGCGACGAACCGCTGGGAAAGCTCAGCCCCACCATGCGCAGGATCAGGTTGTCGCCGTCGCGCAATACCACTGCTTCCTCCGGCGCATACAGTGCGCTGACGCTGGCAAACTGCTCGCGCACGCGCGCCTGCGCTTCCAGGCGACGAATCAGCTGACTGCGTTCGGCATTGGCGCCGCCCAGCTGCGCGTCGAGGTCGCGGATCTCGTCCTCGAGCCCGAGCACCTGTCGACGGCTCTCGGCCAGGTCCTGCTCCAGCACCGGAATGCGCTCGAGCTCATCGCGCAGCGCGTTTTCCACCGCACCATAGCCATTGCTGAAGTCCACGGGCCGGCCTGCGACCTCGGCCAGGTTTTCCAGTGGCGCCTGCCAGTCGAGAATCACGTCCTCCAGCGTCGCGTCCTTGCGCCGCAGCCGTTCGCCGACGCCGGCGATATAGCGCGCCTGGCTGCCCTGGCGGCTCGCCTCTTCAGCCAGCCGGCGTGGCTCGTCCAGCGCATAGCGGTCGGCCGCGAGCGCGACTTCGCCTTCGGCCAGCAGCGCGCGCGCCGTGGCCAGGGTTCGTGGGGCATGCCTGTCCGCGCGCGCGGCCTCGGCTTCGACCAGGCTGCGACGTGCTTCGCCCAGCACGCGTGCCTCGATGGCGTTCAGCTCCGCCTGGCGGAACTCCGCGTCAGCCAGGGCACCGCGCTCGCGCGCCCGCTCGAGGTCTTTCTTCTCCAGCGCGCGGACCGCGTCGCTGAAGCTGCGCTCCGCGCGCGTCCAGTCATTCGCGGCCAGCCGGAAAGCCTCGGCATCATTGGCCGCAACGCGCGCGTCCAGCGCATCGGCAAACTCCACCTCGGCGATTGCACAGCTGGCCAGCGCAGCTTCGAATGCGGCCGCGGCTTCGCCCAGTTGCCGCTCCAGCCTGGCCGTCTGCCCGCCGGCATCGAATGCGGCCCGTGCCCGCTCCAGCGCCTGCACGCCTTTCAGGTAGTCCCGCGGTGCCAGCAATGCAGCATCGGCCTTTTCTGCCCGTTCGCGCAGCGCGTCGCCCGGCGCGAATACGGCGTCCGCCGACTGGGCAAAAACTTCATTATGTAGAAGCATCGAGGCCAGCAGAATGGCCAGCGGCAGGCGCATCACTTTGTCAGTCCCAGTCCCGGGGCGCGCTTTCGCGCAGGGCCCAGTTATGTGCAGTGCCTCACAGACTCCCCGGCGTTGCTCGTTTAGTTTTTTGCCCATGCGCGCAAAGTACTACACACGGTTCTTGCTGCGTTCCGACGACCAGGGTTATGCGGACGAGTATAGCGGTGTGGTCGAGGTGAGTTCGGGTGTAGAGCAGGTGCTGGACCCGCGCGAGATCGAACGGCTGCTGGCGCGAAACTTCGAGCTCGAGGCCGACAGCGTCGAACTGCTGAACTGGTCACGCCTGCACTAGAGATTTCTGGCTTCAGGGCCTTTCGGTGGAGGGCCCAACCATCTTCCCCCTGTATTGCCCGGCCTTAGTGCCGGGCTTTTTTTGTCTGCCGGTTTCATCGCCCGGTTCACGACTTTCCCGGGCCTGGCGTGGCGTGCGAGAATTGCCGGTCGTTTGCCATCCGGCCAGAGCAGCTTGTGAGCGATTTCAAAGGCATCCCGATCGTCAAAAGCGGTGAGAAGTACCAGACTGCGATCGGCTTCAAGGCGATCAAGGACGGCGTAAACCAGCGCCGCGGCTGGTCCGATACGCCGATCGAACGCAAGCCCGAGTGGCTGCGGGCGCGCCTGCCCTCCGGCCCCGGCTACGAGGCGGTGCGCCGCAACGTGCGCGAGAACAAGCTCAGCACTGTCTGCGAAGACGCTATCTGCCCGAACATCGGTGAGTGCTGGAGCGCCGGCACCGCGACCATCATGCTGATGGGCAGCGTGTGTACGCGCGCCTGTCGATTCTGCGCGGTGGATACCGGCAACCCGGGCGGCTGGCTGGACCCCGGGGAACCGGAGCAGTCGGCCCGCTCGGTCGAGATCATGAACCTGCGCTACATCGTGCTGACCTCGGTCGACCGCGACGATCTGCCGGACGGCGGCGCGGCGCACTATGCCGCCTGCATTCGTGCCATCAAGGCGCGTAATCCACAGACCGCGGTAGAGGCGCTGACGCCGGATTTCGACGGCAGCATCGATGCCGTTCACACGGTCGTCGATGCACCGCTGGAAGTGTTCGCGCAGAATCTCGAGACCGTCGAACGCCTGACCGAACGCGTGCGAGATCCGCGCGCCGGCTACCGCAAGACGCTCGACGTACTGGAAGCCGCCAGGCATCGTCGCGACGGTCTGCTGACCAAGAGCAGTTTGATGCTGGGCCTGGGCGAGAGCGACGAGGAAATCGCGGAGGCCATGGATGATCTGCGCGCGGTCGGCGTCGATCTGCTCACACTCGGACAATACCTGCGCCCGACCGCTCACCACCTGCCGGTGGAGCGTTTCGTGCGTCCCGAGCAGTTCCATGCCTATCGTGACCTGGGCCTGGAAAAGGGCTTCACCGAGGTGGTGTCCGGACCGCTGGTGCGTTCCAGCTACCGGGCCGAACAGGCATTGCAGAAGAACAACGCCGGGCTCGGCACAGGGCGCGACTGATGGAAAACTTTTTTGCCGAATACGGGCTGTTTCTGGCCAAGGCCCTGACGTTTCTCGTGGTGCTCGGCGTCGCGCTGGCAATGATCGCGGGCGCATCGCGGCGCGGCGAGCAGAAGCAGGGGCTGAAGGTCGAGAAGCTCAACGAGCGCTACAAGAAAATGGCGCGCACGTTGCGAGCCGCGATGCTCAGCAAGGGCGAACAGAAGAAGCAGGCCAAGGCGGACAAGAAGGCCGACAAGGCGGCGGCCAAGGTCGATACAGGAGACCGCAAACGTTACTTCGTGATTGACTTCAAGGGCGATATCCGGGCCAGTGAGGTCGCGCAGCTACGCGAAGAGATCAGCGCCATCGTGTCGGTGGCGGGCAAGAACGACGAAGTGGTGTTGCGGCTGGAGAATCCGGGCGGCGCGGTGCACGAGCATGGCCTGGCCGCGTCGCAGCTGCTGCGCCTGAAAGAACGCGGCATTCCGCTGACCGTGTCGGTCGATAAGATCGCGGCCAGCGGCGGCTACCTGATGGCCTGCGTCGCCGACAAGATCCTGGCCGCGCCGTTCGCGGTGATCGGCTCGATCGGCGTGATCTTCCAGCTGCCGAACTTCAATCGCGCGCTGCGCGAGCGCGGCGTGGACTTCGAGCAGGTCACGGCCGGCAAGTACAAGCGCACGCTGACCATGTTCGGCGAGAACTCCGAAGCCGACCGCGACAAGCTTCGCGAGGAACTCGAAGAAGTGCATCGGCTGTTCAAGGAACTGGTCGCCGAGCACCGGCCGAGCCTGGACATCGACGAGATCGCCACCGGTGAGTACTGGTACGGCAGCCGCGCTCGCGAAATGGGCATGGTCGACGAACTCGGCTCCAGCGACGATTACCTGATGGCTGCGGTGGAACGGGGCGACGTGCTGCAGGTGCGCTGGCGTGGCAAGCCGAAGCTGCAGGAGCGCTTCCTGTCGCTGATGGAGAGCGCGGCTGAGCGCCTGGGCCTCGGGTCAACCGGCTCCGGCCTGCCTCGTTAATCTCAGGGGTGGCGGCGCACGCCGCGGTTATAATCGTCCCTTCCGTTGCAGAGGAATGCCCCGTCGATGAAACGACTGCTTGCCCTGTTGATTTCGCTGGCCGCGCTCGGCGCGGGCGGCTGTGCGCTGCCGCTGGTCAGCGAGGCGGAGATCGAGTCCCAGTCCGAGGCTGAGTTCGAGAAGATGCGCCAGAGCACGCTGATCTCGAACGATGCACGCACGCGCAGCTACATCGGCTGCATCGCGCGGGCGATCGTCGACGAGCTCGACGAGCCCTATGCGAGCATGAACTGGGACCTCGAGGTTTTCGAGAATGAGGCAATCAATGCCTTCGCGATGCCCGGCGGCAAGATCGGCGTGTTCACCGGCATCCTCAAGGTCGCGGACGACCAGGACAAGCTGGCCGCGGTGATCGGCCACGAGGTCGCGCACGTGACCGAGAGACACTCGCTGGAGCGAGCCAATCAGCAGATGACCACGCAGATCGGCGTGATCGGCGCGACCGCGGCCATCGGAGGGCCCCGGGGCACCGGTGACCTGATCGCGATGGGTGCGCAACTCGGCCTGTCGCTGCCCTATGGTCGCGGCCAGGAGAGCGAGGCCGACACCGAGGGCCTGTTGTACATGGCCGATGCCGGCTTCGACCCGCGCGCGAGTATCAAGTTGTGGAAGAACATGGCCGCCGCCAACGAGGGTGGCCCGCCCGAGTTCTTCTCGACCCACCCATCGTCCGATACCCGTATAGACGATCTGATCGAGCAGCTGCCCGAGGCGCTGGCGCGTTACAATGCTGCCAAGGCCGCCGGCAAGAATCCCGACTGTCAGAGGTGATTCTCGCCGGGTGACGCAGACCATCGTGACCCGCCAACATGCCAACTGACTTCCAGGCCCGCCGCCACAAGCTTTTTCTGCCGGGCGTCTCAGCTTTTCTGCTGGGCGGATGCGGCATGGTTGACGCTATCTTCACCCCGCCTGACTGGGCTGGTGGTGAAATCGAGACGTTTGCGCCGGAGCCGGTCGAACCGGTCGAACCCATCGACGCTAATCGCTTCGAGCTGGCCGATGACACCGAAGTTGTCGGTCGCCTGCAGGTGGTCCGCGCCAGCGCTGACGATACCTTCGTCGACATCGCGCGCAGCTACGGTCTCGGATTCGATGAGCTGGTGCAGGCCAACCCGGACGTAGACCCGTGGCTGCCGGGCGAGGGCACGCCGGTAATTCTGCCGACGCGCTTCGTGCTGCCGTCCGCGCCGCGCGAAGGCGTGGTGCTGAATGTCGCCAGCAAGCGGCTGTTCTACTACCCGCCGGCCGTCGGGGACGAGCCGCGCCGGGTCGAGACCTTTCCGATCGGCATCGGCCGCGAGGGCTGGGCGACACCGACCGGCGAGACCGAGGTGGTTTCCAAGGCCCGCGACCCGGTGTGGTTCGTGCCGGCCTCGATCCGCAAAGAGCATGCCGAGGCCGGCGATCCGCTGCCGCCACAGGTCCCGCCGGGCCCGGATAACCCGCTGGGCACACGCGTCCTGGGCCTGGGTCTGCCCGGCTACCTGATCCACGGCACCAACAAACCGGCGGGTGTCGGCATGCGCGTCAGCCACGGCTGCGTACGGCTGTTCCCGGAAGACATCGAGTACCTGTACGAAGAGCTGCCGGTCGGTACGCCGGTACGCATCGTGAATCAACCGTACCTGGTGGCCTGGCAGCAGGGAGAGTTGCTGCTGGAAGCGCACCCGCCACTGGAGGAAGACGAGCGCGACTGGCCCGCCGCGCTGCCGGAGATCGCGCGTGCTGCGGTGATCGATGCCGAGTCCGACGCAAAGTACTCATTGGCGGCGGTCGATGAAGCGCGGCTGGCGGAAGTTGCCGTCCAGCAACGCGGGCTTCCGGTGTCGGTGCTGGCCAGCGGCGGAGTCGACGCGGCACTGGCCCGTGCCCAGCCCGTGCACAATGTCGTGACCTACGCCTGGCTCGACGATGAGTCGGACACTAGCGTCGAATAGCAACTGGCGAACTCCGCTACCCGCACACGCGAGGCCCTGCTAGACTCGAGTTAGGGTTTGTTTGTTGTATCGCGGGGTGTGCCAGTGGGCGGATCCGGCGCCGACGGTATCGTCGTGCTGGAAGGTGCGCCGGCCGGGGAACCGATTCCCCTGGTCCGGGAAACTGTCGCCGCGTTCGTCGGGCCGGCGCCGCGCGGTCCGGTCAATATCCCCGTCGCGATCCGCAGCGTCGCGGAATACCTGAGACGATTTGGTTCTCCGGACCAGCCAAGCAGGCTGGAGCAATACCTGTCCGCTTTCTTCGATAACGGTGGCACGCTGGCCGTGGTCGTGCGCGTCAGCCGCAGCGAGCGACGCAATCGCCTGCACCTGCCGTCCGGTCCGGAAAAGTTCGTACTCGAAGCGCTGCATCCCGGGCCGCTGGAGTACCTGCGCGCATCGGTCGACTACGACCAGGTGGCGCCCGGCGAGGGCAGTCTGTTCAACCTGGTCATCCATCGTCTGGATTCCGGTTCGCGTGCCTATGTCGCCGAGCAGGAAATCTATCGTCGCGTGTCGGCCGATCCGTCGCACCCGGATTTCGTCGGCCATGCGCTGCTGCGCTCACAGCTGGTGCGCCTGGTGGGTGACGGTCCAGGCCGCCGGCCCGATGCGACAATCGGACCGACCGCCCGTGCGCGCGATGCTTGGGTGCATGCAGACCATCACGCCCGCAGCGGCGGCACGCTGACAGACTACGATCTGATCGGCTCCGTTGCGGATGGCACCGGCCTGCACGCGCTCGAGCAGGCGCCGATAGTTGACCTGTTGTGCCTGCTGTCGCCGTCGGCCGACAGCAGTCTCGGGCCGGTAGCCCGTTTTGCCGCCGAACGCTACTGTCAGCGACGCAATGCGATATTGCTGCTGCCGCCACCCTGGCATTGCCGTTCGGCGTCCGACGTGCTGGCCGAGCAAGTCCGCCAGGGGCTGGCGAGCCCGAACGTACTGACCTGGTTCCCGGACACGCTCGGCGGCAGCGTCGCCGGGGCTATCGCCGGCGCGCTGGCCGCGGCAGACGGGCGGGGCGATGCGACGCCGCCGAACCTGAGTCTGCGTGCACCAGCGCGACCGGAGCAGCGTCTGACCCTGATGGAATCGGCCAGCCTGCAGCGCGCCGGGGTGAATACGCTGGTCGCCGCGGGTGCCGGGCGGCTGGCGCTGGCCGGCGGGTTGACGCTGGCGCGCGCCGGCGGCATGGGGCCGGAATGGCATGACCTGAAGACACGCCGCCGCATGCTGCGCATCCTCGGCGGAGTCGCGCGCGCCAGTCGCTGGGCCCTGTTCATCCGCGACGATCGCACTGCGCTGGACGAACTCCGCGCTCAGCTCACCAGCTTTCTCGATCGGGCGCGCGAGGCCGGCTGGCTTATGGGCACCGCGTCGGCCGATGCCTGGTTCCTCGACTGTCCGGGTGCCGGCGACGCACAAGCCGTGACCGTGCAGCTGGGGCTCGCGCCGCGCCGCGCGGGCGAGTTCCTGGCCTTCCGCATCGAGCACACGTCGGCCGATACGCAGCTGCGCGAACTGGGCTGGCAACCTGCGCTGGCGCTGGCCAGCTGAACCCTGGGCCGGAGCCTGCTGCAGACTCGCCGCCGGCTGCGCCGTGACCGGCGTCCGGCGCGGCGCAACTGCTACTTTGCCTACGGTTCCAACCTGCATCCGGCGAGACTCGCCGAACGCCTGGGCCAGGTGCGACTGCTGTCGTCCGCACAGCTCGACGACTATCGACTGGACTTTCGCA
>CBFCXA010000009.1:0-21800 GCA_965601985.1 uncultured Chromatiales bacterium
GTATATGCCGACGGTGAGCAGATCGAGATTCCCGCGGTCGCGGCGCAGGAGCTGGTCGACCCGACCGGCTGCGGCGATGCTTATCGCGCCGGCCTGCTGTTCGGTCTCGGGCGCGAGCTGTCCTGGGCCGATACCGGGCGGCTGGCGTCGCTGATGGGTGCGCGCAAGATCGAGCACCGGGGTACGCAGAATCACCGTTTCGGCCTGGAATCACTGACGGAACAGTTCGAAGACGCTTTCGGTTACGCGCTGAATGTCTAGCCGCCCGCTCTGCCGGCCGCGGCTGGCGGCCGCACTTGTGCTGCTGCCGCTGCTGGCGTCGGCGCAGACCGGCGAACGCGCGGAGTGGCGGGCAACGCTGGAGCGCATTGCCTCGGGCGTAGTGTCGATCAAGGTCGACAGCACGCGCGCCTTCGATACCGAGTGGAACCAGTCGAGCCAGGCGACCGGCTTCGTAGTCGATGCCGAGCGCGGGCTGATCCTGACCAACCGGCACGTCGTTACGCCCGGGCCGGTGCGCGCGGAGGCACTGTTCCTGAACCAGGAAGAGGTCGATCTGCAACCGATCTACCGCGACCCGGTGCACGACTTCGGCTTTTACCGCTATGACCCGGATGATCTGCGCTACATCCAGCCGGCCGAGCTGCCGCTGTATCCGGAAGGTGCCCGCCTGGGCCGCGAGATTCGCGTGGTCGGCAACGACGCCGGCGAGCAGCTGTCGATTCTGTCCGGCACCATAGCCCGGCTGCATCGTCGTGCACCGGACTATGGCGCCGGCAACTACAACGACTTCAATACGTTTTACCTGCAGGCCGCTTCCGGTACTTCCGGCGGTTCGTCCGGCTCGCCGGTGATCGATATCGAGGGACGCGTGGTCGCGCTCAATGCCGGCGGCGCATCGCAGGCTGCATCGAGTTTCTTCCTGCCGCTGGACCGCGTCGCCAGGACGCTGGCGCTGCTGCAGGCAGCCCGGCCGGTAACCCGCGGCACCCTGGGTGTCTCCCTGGTGCAGAGGGCATTCGATGAATTGCGGCGCCTGGGCCTGGATCCCGACACCGAAGCTGCGGTCCGCGCGCAGTTCCCGGACCAGACCGGCATGCTGGTGGCAGCGCAGGTCATGCCTGGCAGTGTCGCTGAAGGTCGCCTCGAGGTCGGCGACATCCTGACCCGGGTGCAGGGCGAGCTGATTGCCGAGTTCGTACCGCTGGCCGAGTTGCTGGATACTTCGGTCGGTGCGCGCGTGAAGCTAACGGTCGAACGGCTTGGTGCCGCCCGCGACATCGAGCTCGAGGTCATGGACCTGCATGCGCTGACGCCGGATGAGTTCCTGCAGTTCGGTGATGCGGTGGTGCACCAGCTCTCCTACCAGCAGGCCCGTCACCTGAACCGCGCAGCGGAAGGCATTTACGTCGCCAACCCCGGCTTTACGCTGTCGGCCGCGGCCATTCCACGCGGCAGCGTGATCGTCGCGATGAACGACCGCCCGGTTTCGACACTCGACGACCTCGAAGCCGTGCTCGACGAACTGCCGGACGGCAAGCGGGCCGCGGTGCGCTTTTTCACTTTCGACGAGCCATCGGCCAGCAAGCTGCGACTGGTGCGCATGGATCGCCGCTGGTTTCCCGTGCAGCGCTGCGCGCGCGATGACGCCAGCGGCAGCTGGCCCTGCCGCGAACTGGCCGCCGGCCCGCCACCGGTGCCGCCCAGTGTCGGCAGCGCGCGCTTCATCGAGCACAAGGACCCGCGAGCTCGCGCGGTAGCGCCGTCGCTGGTGCTGGTGAATTTCGACATGCCGTACACGATTTCCGGCGTATCCGAGCGCCATTACTATGGCACCGGCGTGGTGGTGGACGCCGAGAACGGCTATGTGGTCGTGGACCGCAATACCGTTCCCGAGGCCATGGGGGACGTGTTTCTGACCTTTGCCGGCGAGCTCGAGATCCCGGCCCAGGTCGAGTTCGTGCACCCGACGCACAATCTCACCCTGCTGACCTATGATCCGGCGTTGCTCGGCGACACGCCGGTTGAGGCAGTGACGTTCCGCGAGGAACTGCCGGCGCCGGGCGATCTGCTCTGGGTCGTCGGCCTGCGCGGCGACAACAAGCTGGTCTACCAGGCCACCGAGGTCGCGTCGATCGAGCCGGTGATGTTCCCCCTGTCGCGGACCATGCGTTTCCGCGATACCAACCTCGAAACCCTGTCGCTCATCAACGGTCCGAACACCGTGGACGGCGTCATCGTCGACAAACGCGGTCGCGTCGTGTCGCTGTGGTCCAGCTTCGCCTATCAGGGTGGTGGTGAGCTCAACCAGGAGAACAAGGGTGTGCCGGCGGAACTGGTGGCCGAACTGGTGGAGCTGGTGCGTTCGGGTGAGCAGCTGCGTTCGCTGGAGGTCGAGTGGCGGCAGATGCCGCTGTCCGCCGCGCGCAAGTTCGGCCTGTCGGATGACGGGGTGCGGCGACTGGCCGAACATGATCCGGACCGTCGCCAGGCGCTGACGGTAGTGCGCACCGTCGCGGGTACGCCGGCAGACGAGTCGCTCAAGCCCGGGGATATCCTGCTGTCGATCGATGGCGTACCGGCCACGCGGTTTCGCGAAGTCGAACGCGCCGTGCAGAAGCCTTCCGTGCGGCTCGAAGTGCTGCGCGATGGTGAAATCGAGGAAATTGGTCTGGCTACGATCGCATTGGACGGCCGCGGTGTGCGTCGTGCGCTGATGTGGGCCGGCGCGCTGCTGCAGTCGCCCTACCGGGACATGGCCGCGCAGCGCGGCGTCGAGCCTTACGGGGTCTATGTATCCTACTTTGCCTATGGCTCGCCGGCATCGCGTTTCGGCCTGTTCGCCGGCCGGCGCATTATCGAAGTCGACGGCGAGCCGACGCCGGACATGGACACCTTTCTCGAGCAGGTGCGCGGTCGCCCCGATCGGGATGCGCTGAGACTGACGACTGTGTTGTGGAACGGCACCGTCGAAGTGCTGACACTCAAGCTGGATAAAACTTACTGGCCGGCTTATGAAATCCTGTATTCGCAAGATCGCTGGCAACGCGTGGCCCTGGAGTAAACGCTGCGCAGCATTACTGGCAGGCCTCGCGCTGATGTTCGCGGCCCTGGCTGAAGCCCAGGTCTATCGCTATCGCGACGAGAATGGCCGCTGGGTATTTTCCGATCGCCAGCCCGAAACCGGCCAGGACTTCGAGCTGGACGATACGCCGACCGGCGCGCGCCAACCGGATGCGGTGCGTATCTGGCGCGAGGACGACAGGGCTTCGTCGCGGATCCTGGCCAGTAACCAGGCGCTGTATCCGGCAGAAGTCGCGGCCTGGCTGGTCTCGGCCAGTAACCTGCGTGCGCTGGGCAAGGATGACGGTGTTCGCGTGGTCCTGGTGCCGGGCGAGCAGCGCGTGGTGCTGGAACTCGAGCCGCTGGACCCGGCGCGCGACTGGTCATTTGATTTCCAGTCAGGATTCGTCGCCGGCGATCCGACTGCCCGGCACGATGACGGTTACGTCTACCGGCCGCCGTTTGCGCCGGCAACCAGCTACCGGCTGTCACAGGCTTACCCCGATGCCATCACTCACGTCACGCCCGACAGTGAGCATGCGGTGGATATCGCCATGCCCGAGGGTGCCGGTGTGTTCGCCGCGCGCGACGGGCTGGTGGTGGAGGTGGCGTACAGCAATTTCCAGGGCGGGCTGGATATGCAGCGCTTCGGTCGCGCGGCAAACCTGGTGCGTATCCTGCAGCCCGACGGCAGTTTCGCGGTCTACGCGCATTTGAGCTGGGATTCGATTCGCGTGCGCCCGGGCCAGCAGGTGGCGCGCGGTCAGCCGCTCGGCGCGGCCGGCAGCACCGGTTTCAGTTCCGGGCCGCACCTGCACTTCGCGGTCCTGCGCAACGACGGTCTCAAGCCTGTATCAGTGCCGGTACGCTTCAGTGATCCGTCCGGCGGCAGTATCGTGCCACGCAGCGGTGCAAGCCTGCGCAATCCGTAGGCGATCTCAAGTCTAGTCGGCAACCAGCTCGGCAAAGGCGGCGGCCCAGTCGCTGCGCGGTTCGCCGTCGACGCGAAACGTCTCGAGCGTCTTGCCGGCCGACTGGACGGAGTAGCGCAGCGCTTCGATGCAGACCGTGGCCACATCGGCACGCGGAATCACCGTCTGGCCCGGCGGGTCGCCCTGAACCAGCTGGATGCGGCCCTGCCCGCCCGGTTCGTTGACGAGGCCGCCCGGTCGCACGATGGTGTAGGGCACGCCGCTGTCGCGCAGTGCCTGTTCGCCCCTGCCTTTCCAGATCAGCACATTGCCGAACAGCCGGTTGAGCGGGTTGTCTTCCTGCGTGACGCCCATCGAACTGAGCAGCACGAAATGCCGGACATCGGCCTCGGCGGCGGCGCTGGCCAGGTTGGCGACGCCCTGGTAATCGATCATCTCCGGCCGGTCCGGCCCTTTGGCCCCGCGCGCGCCAATCGCGGAAATGACCGCGTCGGCACCCTGCATGGCCGGGGCTATCGTCGCCGGGTCCTTCACGTCGCCGACGAACAGCGTGACGTCGTCGCCCAGCGTGGCGCGCGCACGATCGGCGTCGCGTACGAAAGCGGTCACCTGGTAACCGGCAGTGCGCAGGTCGCCGACCAGCAATCTGCCGGTCTGGCCGGTGGCGCCGACCACCAGCACCGTGTCGATACTGGCCTGCGGGCCGGTAGCAGCACAGGCCGACAGCATCAGCAGCGCGCTGACGAGGCTCATGCGTGGGAAGTTCATAGGCAGCTCCTGAAAGTCGCCGGGCGGCGAATATTACGGCAAAGCCGCTGGTGTAGCGCGGGCCGGGTCAGCGTGCTGCCCGCCAGACGCCCAGCGCTACCGCGGTCCAGCCGAGCATGAAAGCGGTGCCGCCGGTCGGCACGATTTCGCCCAGCGCCTCGGGCGCACCCAGTGCCTCGGCATAGATCAGCCCGGAAAAGATCAGTACGCCGGCGATCATCAGCGCACCACCGATGCGCAGCGGCCAGCTCGGACCGAGCTGCAGGCCGAGGATGCCGACGAGAATCAGGCCGAGCGAGTGGTAGTACTGCATATCCACCGCCCAGGCCCAGGACGCCTGCTTTTCTTCGCCGAGCACGTCGGCGAGTCCGTGAAAACCATAGGCGCTCAGGATCGCGGCCGCTACCAGCGACAGTGCACCCAGGATGATGAAGCTGCGATCGATACCCTGCATCTGGTTGCCTCCCCAATGCGTCGGCGGCTGACCGCCGGGCTTTGCTATTCTATCCGGCCGCAGCGAGAGGTCACAGGATTGGAAACCAGGCAATTGGGCAACACGGGCGTCGACGTCTCGGCGCTGGGACTGGGCTGCATGGGCCTGGTCGGCTGGTACGGCGAGCGCGACGACGATGAGGCGCGGGCGACCGTGCACCGGGCGATCGATCTGGGCATCACGCATCTCGACACCGCTGCGGTCTATCAGGACGGCGACAACGAGCGCTTCGTCGGCGAGTGTATCCGCGGCCGGCGCGACGAGGTGTTTCTCGCCACCAAGTGCGGCCTGAGTCGCGATGAGTCCGGTCGCATGGTGGCGGACAATCGCCCGGACACCGTGCGCCGGTCCTGCGACGAGAGTCTCGCTCGCCTCGGCGTCGAGCGGATCGATCTTTTTTACCTGCACCGCTACGATCGCGACGTGCCGCTGGACGAGTCGATCGGCGCGCTGGCCGACCTCGTCGCCGCCGGCAAGGTGCGCTTCGTCGGCATGTCGGAAGTCGGTCCCGAAACCCTGCGTCGCGCGTATGAGATCTACCCGATCTCAGCTTTACAGAGCGAGATGTCTTTGTGGAGCTGCAGCAGTGCCAGGCCGTCACTGGACCTCTGCCGCGAACTGGGCATCAGTTTTGTCGCCTATAGCCCGCTGGGTCGGGGCTTCCTGACCGGTGCGCTGAAGGACGCCGCGCAGCTGGTCGAAGGCGACACGCGACACATGTTTCCGCGCTTCAGTGACGAGAACATCGCGGCCAACCAGGAAATCGTCGCGCGTCTCGCGCGCCTGGCCCGCAACTTCGACTGCTCACCGGCCCAGCTGGCGCTGGCCTGGGTACTGGCCCAGTGGCGCGGGGTGCTGCCGATACCCGGCACCAAGCACCGTGCCTACCTGGAAGAGAACTACGGCGCACTGAACCTGGAGCTTTCCAGCCACGACGTCCAGGCGATCAGCGCGGAACTGCCCGAGGAGCTGGTGCAGGGCGAACGTTACCCGGCGGCCATGCTCGGCATGCTGGACAGTTGAGTTCCAGCGGCCTCGTCGGCAACAAGATGGGGAAATAGCACATGACCACGCTGCAGGAAAAAATCGCAGGCGAACGGCGACGACTAAAGCAGGTGCGCCAGAAGCTTACCGCCGCAGTCGAGCAGACCGCTCACGGCAACGCGGACTGGATTCCGTTCTACCTGGCGGTGGCGGACTATATGCAGGCGGCGATGGACCGGCTGCACGCACAGGACGACAAGATGGGCGCGATGATCCGTGAACGCGTCGACGGCGACAAAGCAACGCAGGCTCTGGCCGAACTCGACGAACGCCTGCAGGGTAATCAGCAGCGCCTCGACCGACTGCTCGCCGAGCGTGAGCGGCTGGCTGCAGAAGGCGCTGCGCGGCTGTCGGATTTCGAGGCCGCGGCCCGCGACTTTACCGACTTCATCGTGCGCAATATGGGTCACCACGGCGCGACGACGGATCTGGCCGGCAAGCTGTTCTCGCCGCAGGACTGGGAGTACATGGCCGGTATCACCGACGAGGACCTGGCGCGCGAAGTCGAACTGGCCGAGAAGGTTGCGGCGTCCACGCCTGCCGATCTCAGGCAGCCGGCTGACTGAGACTCAGGCCGGTTCGGCCAGCAGCATTTCCACGAAGGCGCGCAGTTCGCGCTTGTAGTCCTCGTGTTCCTGGCCGGTCGCCGGGCCGGGAAAGGCCGTATGGATGCGCCGCACCTTGCCGTCGCGGTCGACGAACAGCGTGGTCGGAAAGGCCATGATGTCGTTGAGCATCGGCAGTTTCTCGCCCCGGCTCTCGCGGGACGAATCGCCGGCAAACAGGATCGGGTGCTCGACCTGGTAGCGCTTCTTGAACGCGCGCAGCTGAGCCTCTGATTCGGCAAAGTCATCCGAGTACTCGAACATGATGTACACGACTTCCAGGCCCTGGTCGCGGTACGCCTGCTCGAAGGGCACCATGAACTGGGCTTCGTCGTGGCAGGACGGGCACCAGGTGCCGCCAAGCACGACCAGTACCACCTTGCCGTCGTAACGCGGATCGGCCAGTGACACGAGCTCTCCGTCCAGATCCGGCAGGCTGAACTCGAGCTTTTCGAAGCCCGGCTTCATGTAGGTCAGCGTGGTCGGGTCTTCCAGCTGGAACTCCGGATTGCGTTTCGCGGCCCACACGGCTTCGCCATACGTCACCGAATAAAACCTGCCCTCCAGGCTGCCGTCCGGCTGCAGCGCCGCGCGCCACAGCTGGGTGCCGCTGCCGTCGAAAGTCGACAGGTAGAGTTCACCGCCGCGGACCTCGCCGTGCAGAAAACGGTAGTCGCCCACCTGGGTATTGACGGTGCCGGACAGCGCCGGCCCCTGCTGGTTGAACAGCGCGACCGCCGGCTGGGTGAAATTGAACTTCTCTACCGTGATCGAAACTTCCCAGCGGCCGGTGAAGTCCTCGAACTCGGCGGCAGGTTCCGGGAAAAAGCGCCAGTCCTGGCCGTGCTCAGCGGTGAATGGCAGCTCGGTGACCGAGCTCTTGCGCGGCAGCCGAATGGTGCCGCTCATGCGTTCCCCGTCGACCTGTGCGATCAATTCGGCGGAGTAGGACGGGAAATTAAGCTCCAGCCTGCCGTCCGATGCGAAGCGCACCTGTTCGACCGGCATTCGCTCCGGGCCATTCAGGTAAACGACCTCGTATCCGTCGGCGGTCGCCGAGACTTCGAAATTAAACGGCAGACTGACGTCGCCCTGCTGCACTTCGGCCCGCCAGGGCCCCTCGGCCAGTGACACAGGCGGCGGTTCGGTGTCGGTCGCCGGCGGCGGGGCAGGTGAGTCCTTGGCACAGCCCCAGGGCAGCGCCAGGGCGACGAAAAAAACCAGGAACAGGCGCTTCATGCGCCTAGTTTACACGGCCGTACGTCAGGCCCGTCGCGGGTTGCGGGGGATGGCCAGCACCGCGCGCGCCGGGTCGCCTTTCTCGCAGCGCACTTCCCTGGCCTGGTTGTAGTCCGACACCCAGCCCGGGAACTGTTCCGCCGGCATCGGCTTGGCGATGTAGTAGCCTTGCGCGCGCTCGCAGCTGTGGGCCTCGAGCCAGCGCAGCGCCGATGCGTTCTCTACGCCCTCGGCCAGCACTTCCATGCCCAGGCTGTGTGCCAGTTCGATCGCGGCGCGCACGATCGCGATATCGGCCCGGCTGCCGGGCAGATCGGTGACGAATGAGCGGTCGATCTTCAACTCGTCCACCGGTAGATTCTTGATCTGCACCAGCGATGAATAACCGGTGCCGAAGTCATCCATCGCCACCTTGCAGCCCAGGTCGCGCACGCTGTCCAGCACCAGGCTGGCGTGCTGCAGATCACTGACCAGCGCCTGCTCGGTCAGTTCGACGACCAGCTTCTGCGCGGCCAGGTCGTGGTCGCGCAGCACCTCGAGCAGGAAGCAGGGCAGGTCCTTGTTAAGCAGATCGTGGCCGGACAGGTTGACCGAGATATTCATGTCCAGGCCTTCTTCCTCCCACAGCCGGCATTCGCGCACGGCTGCAGTCAGCGCCCAGTTCGTGATCAGTGAAATGTTGCCGGATTGTTCGGCGATCGGAATGAACTCATTCGGCATCAGGAAGCCCAGGCTCGGGTGATCCCAGCGCACCAGGGCCTCGGCGCCGCACACGCTGCCGTCGCCCAGGTTGATCTTGGGCTGCAGAAACAGCTTGATCTCGTCCTGGCGTACCGCCCGTCGCAGGTCGCCGAGTACCGACAGCTGGCGGACATTGCGTTGTTCGCGGCCCTTCTCGTAGATGCAGATGCTGTCGCGTGAGCCGCGGGCATCGTTTTTTGCCACCGTGGCGCGCAGCAGCAGCTTTTTCGGGAGCTTGCCATGCTGCGGGTAGGCGCAGATGCCGACGCTGGCATCCAGGCTGAGGTTAACGTCGCGCACTACGACGCCGGCGCCCAGCAGTCGCAGCAGCTCCTCGGCGGCCTCGGTGGCGGTCTCAATGTCGGCGTTCTCCATCACCACCAGGAACTCGTCGGCCTCGAGCCGGGCCAGTACGTGCCGCGCGTCCAGGCTCGCACGCATGCGCTCAGCCGCCTGCGACAGCAGCGCATCGCCGATATCGTGTCCGAGACTCGAGCCGACTTCGTCCAGGCTGTTCAGGTCGATGACCAGCAGGCTCAGCTCGGAGCGATTTTCCGCGGCGGCGGTCACGGCAGTATCGAGGCGTTCGAGTGCGCAAAGGCGATTCGGCAGGCCGGTGAGTTCGTCGAACTGGGCCTGGTAGGTAATGCGCTCCTCGCGCTCGGCGATGCCTTCCTGCATCTGGTTGAAGGCAACCGCGAGTTCGTGCAGTTCGCCGCGGCCGTCGAATTTCACCGGCTCGGAATAGTCGCCCTCGGCGATGCGCTGCGCGGCTCCCGCCAGCTTGCTGACCGGCCCGGAAATGCTGCGTGCGATCCAGGTGCCGGCCAGCAGCGCGAGCATCAGCACCAGCCCGGCAATCGACAGCAGGTGCAAGCGCAGGCCGGAGTAGTTCTGCAGCGCCAGCGTCGACGATTCCTGCAAAATCACACGGACGTCATCTTCGCCCGGGATCAGCGGCTCACTGATAATCCGGAAGTCCTGATTGTCGACGCTGTAGGCTACCCCGCCTTCTCCTGCTACTGCGCCGCGGCCGATTGCCGCGGCGAGCTGGTCCACCGCGACGGTTTCCAGCGTACTGGCGAGTATCATCAGACCGTCCCGGCCGCTTCTGGCGAGAATCACGTCCAGTCCGGTCAGTCGTTTCAGAAATTCCGCCAGGTCAAGGTCGATGGTGTAGGCCAGCGTGAGCCAGCCGCTCGGCAGCGGCGAGCTAAGCGGGACCGTGATGGTTTCGTAGGTCACGCCGTTGGCCTGGAGAATGCCCCGGGCCAGCCCCTGTTCAGCCGCGTGTGCTACCAGTCCTGGCAGCGCGAGGCGCGGTGGCTCGAGCTCTCCCGTGTGCTGCCGGAGCCGGCCGTCGACATCCAGCGCCAGTGCCAGGTTGGCGTCACCGGTTTTGCGCGCGCGTTCCAGCAGGCGCGCGGTTTCGGTGGCCTCGGCGGCGTCCGCCAGCGCCGGGCCGAGCTTTGAGCTCTCGGCTGTCAGCCTTGCCATGCGCAGCATCTGGCGCGAGCGACTCTGCATGATGGCCGTGTAGACCGCCGCGCGGGCCTGCAGCGAGCGGGTCACGCGCTCGTCCGCGTCGCGCTGCGCCCAGAGCATGACCGGCGCATTGATGGCCATCACGCTGATGGCGACCAGCGCAAGGCTCAGGGCCAGGATTTTGTATTGCAGCTTATGCATGGCGGCAGAGGATCGCCGTGTTCCGGACACAGTCTCCGATGCCCGCATCGTAGCTAGCGGCGCGCAAACATTATGTGTAATAGGTCACGGATGGTCCTGTGCACCGCGCGGATCGCGGGCACATTATGGAAATTTGTGACCCGTCAGCTGCTGGTCGAGGCGGCAACGCTGGCGGGGTCCGACAGCGCCTGCTTTCGATGATAGATCCAGATCAGAGCCAGGAGACCGACCAGCGGGATCAGAGCCAGCAGATTCATGCGCGTCCAGCCGAGCGTGCTGATGAGCACGCCGGCCAGAAGCGAGGCCAGCGCCATTACGCTGAATATCACCGACTCGTTCAGGGCCTGCGCGCGAAAGCGCTCGGCCGGGATATAGCTGCGGGTGAGCAGTGTGGTGCCGGCCACGAACAGCAGGTTCCAGCCGACCCCCAGCAGGATCATCGCACCACCGTAGTGCATGATTTCGGCGCCGGCCAGCGCAAACCCGACACAGACCGTTTGGCAGGCCGCACCCAGCAGCAGCATGCGCAGCACGCCCAGGCGCGCCACCAGCCAGCCGCTGACCAGCGAGGGCAGGTACATTGCGATGACATGGCCCTGGATGACCAGCGCTGTCGACTCGACGCTGTGGCCCTGCTGAATATGCATGCTCAGCGGCGTCGCGGTCATGATCAGGGCCATCACGCCGTAGCCGATCGCGGCGGACAGGATCGCGAGTTGAAAGGCCGGCTGGGCGGCGATTTCGCGCAGCGGCCGGGCAGCCTGGTCGCTGCTGTCCTGATGGACTTGTGGATTACGAAAGCGCATCAGCACGGCGGCGCTGGCCAGGTACACCGCAGCCAGCAACCAGAACGAGGCAACGTACTCGACCTCGGCGGCTTCGCGTACCGCCACGACCAGTCGCGGCGCGACCGCGGCAGCGGCCAGCGTGCCGAGCATGACCCAGGCGACGACCCGACTGACGCGGTCTGCCGTCACGCTTTCTGCCGCAGCGAAACGAAACTGCGCGGTAAAGGCGAGATTGCTGCCGATCATCAGGTTGGCCAGGCAGTAGAGCCAGAAAGCCGCCGTGCCGATCGCGATCGATGCCAGCAGGCACCCAAAAGATGCCAGCACGGCACCGGCCATGAATACGCGCTTGCGCCCGAAACGGGCCATGGCCAGTGCTGCCGGTGCGGTAGCCAGCGCCACGCCGAGTACGCCGCTGGTGACCGGCAGCGTCGCCAGGCGAGCATCCGGTGCCAGCAGCGCGCCTATAATGCCGGCCAGCACGACCATTGTGACCTGGCCGAAAGCTGCGAAGAAGCCGGCGACGGCGAGCGTAACGACATTGCGCATGATTGAAGCCTGCTGCCGGGTGAATCGGGTTTGGCGTCCGGGCAGCCGCGTAAGACAATAAGTCTGATGGGAACCACAATTGCCGCCGCGGAGCGGGTACTGCTCGGCCGTCCCGGCCTGACACTGTCCGTCCTGCTGCTACTGACGGCGATCGCCGGCTATTTTGCCACCGATTTCCACCTCGATGCTTCCGCCGACTCCCTGTTGCTCGAGAATGACCCGGACCTGCGGTACTACCGTGGGATAAGAGCTCGTTACGGCTCGGATGATTACCTGATCGTGACGTTCTCGCCGCAGGAGTCGCTCTTCAGCGACCCGGTGCTGGGCGAGCTCGAGAAAATGCGCGACGAAATCCGCGTCATACCCGGCGTCGAGAGTGTGACCACGATCCTCGATGTGCCGCTGGTTGCCAGTCCGCCGGCCACACTGGAGGCGCTGCAGTCGGAGGTGCCCAGCCTGCTGAGCCCGGGGACCGACCGGGCGCTGGCGCGCCGGGAACTCACCGACGGCGAGCTGTACCGGCAGCTGCTGATGAGCACCGATGAGCGCACCACCGCGCTGCTGGTGCAACTGTCCCTGGACGCGGAGTACCAGTCGCTGCTGGCGTCGCGCGACCGGCTGCGCGAACTGGACCTGACCGGAGAGCTGGATGCCGCGGGCGAGCGAGAAATCGAGTTGCTCAGCGAACGTATCCTGACGCGCCGGGAGACGGTCACCGCAGCCCAGCACGAGACCCTGGACGCGGTTCGCAGGATCCTCGACCGTTATCGCCGGGGCGCGGAGATTCGCGTCGGCGGCATCCCGATGATCGTCGACGACATGCTCGACTACATACTGCGCGACGTGATCGTGTTCGGCGCCGGCATCGTGTCGTTCCTGACCCTGCTGCTGTTCCTGGTATTTCGGCGCCCGCGCTGGGTGCTGCTGTCGATGGGCTGCTGTTTCGCGTCCGTGCTGTTGATGCTCGGCCTGCTCAGCCTGATGCGCTGGCCGCTGACCGTGGTGTCGGCCAATCTCGTCGCGCTTATGCTGATCTTCTCGCTGTCGCTCACCGTGCATTTGATCGTGCGCTATCGTGAGTTGCACTGGCTCAACCCCGATGCGGAGCAGCGCTGGCTGGTGGGCACCACGCTGGCCGACAAGTGGCAGCCCTGCGTCTACACGGCCACGACCACGATGGTGGCTTTCGCGTCGCTGATCATCAGCGGCATTCGGCCGGTGATCGATTTCGGCTGGATGATGGTCATTGGCATGGTCGTGGTGCTGGCGATGGCCTTCACTTTGTTCCCGGCCGGTCTGTGCCTGCTGCAGACGCGGCAGCCGCAGCGGCAGAGCGACCTGATGGCTGCAATCACCGGCCGGCTGGCAGTCTGGGTCCGCGAACGGCCGCGGGCACTGTGGATCACTTACCTCGCCCTGGCGATATCTGGCCTTTCGGGGCTGACCCAGCTGGAAGTCGAGAATCGCTTCATCGACAACTTCAAGGACACCACCGAGATCTATCGTGGCCTGGTGACCATCGACCGGGAACTCGGCGGCACCACGCCGTTCGATGTGGTCCTCGATGCCGATCCGGCCTTTTTCGAGCAGCCCCAGGCGCCGGTCGTTTCCGGAGGCGCAGCTGCCGAAGAGTTCGGCGACGATGAATTCGCCGCGGACGAGTTCGCCGACGAACTGCAGGCCGGCGATCTGGCCGGCGAGGCTGACCTCGGCGCAACCAGCTACTGGTACAACACATTCCGGCTGGCCGAGGTGGCCGAGATTCATCGCTATCTCGACAGTCTGCCCGAGACCGGCAAGGTGCTGTCGATGCACACGGCGATTGAGACGCTGCGCGCGATCAACGAAGGCGAGACACCCGGTACCTTCTTCCTGTCGATCCTCTACAAGCGACTGCCGGAGGATGTGAAATCCGTGCTCATCGACCCCTACATGTCGGCGGACGGTAACCAGGTCCGGTTCTCGGTTCGGGTGTTCGAGTCCGATCCCGAGCTGCGTCGCGACGAACTGCTGGCGCGCATTCGCAGCGACCTGGTCGAGCAGTTCGGCCTCAAGCCCGAACAGGTTCACGTGACCGGCATGCTGGTGCTCTACAACAACGTGCTGCAGAGTCTGTACCGGTCACAGATCCTGACGCTGGGTTTCGTGTTCCTGGCGATCCTGGCGATGTTCCTGGTCCTGTTTCGCAAGCCGCTGCTGGCGATTCTGGCGCTGGTGCCCAACCTGCTGGCCGCGGTCGCAGTA
The DNA here is from genome assembly GCA_965601985.1 of uncultured Chromatiales bacterium. Lineage (GTDB taxonomy): Bacteria > Pseudomonadota > Gammaproteobacteria > Steroidobacterales > J054. Next base: position 14,153 of record CBFCXA010000009.1, read on the forward strand.
CTCGGCTTCATGGGCTGGCTGCGTGTGCCGCTGGACATCATGACCATCACCATCGCAGCGATCGTGGTCGGCATCGGCGTGGACGACTCCATTCACTACGTGCACCGGTTTCGCCAGGAGTTCGAAAAAGATGGCGACTATCCCGGCGCGGTCAGCCGGGCGCACGGCAGTATCGGTCGGGCGATGTTCTACACGTCGGTGATTGTGACCGCGGGTTTCGCGGTGCTGGTGTTGTCCAACTTTATTCCGACGATCTACTTCGGTCTGTTCACCGGCTTTGCGATGGTGTTCGCGATGATCGCGAACCTGACCCTGTTACCGTTGTTGCTGGTCGCGTTCCGGCCGCTCGGCCCGGCTCGCGTCGCCGCCTAGCCCGACGCGCTGCGCAAGCGACTGGCCCAGGGCCGCTCGTCGCCCGCCGGCTGGTACCAGACGCTGAACTCGCTCTGCGCCTGCTTGTAGGCGGCTTCCGGGTCTTCAGCGTCGATCTCGAAGGCATCGAAGCCGACCCGCTGCATGTAATGGAGCTGGTCCAGCAGTACGTCACCGACCGCACGCAGTTCGCCGGTGTAGCCTGCCCGGCGCAGCAGCCGCGCGTAGCTGTACGCGCGACCGTCGCGAAACACCGGGAACTCCAGAGCAATGCTTGCGAAGTGTTCGATGTCCGCGATGACCGTGTCCGGGTGCTCGTCGCTGCCGAGCTTCAGGCCCAGCGGCCGCCCGCTGGCCAGCAGTGCGTCGCGCTGCGACTGCCACAGCGCCAGGTCGACCAGCAGGCCGTCGGACTCGGTCCAGTCTGCCTCCGCGGTCACCAGCGTGAATCTGTCTTCGATTGCCTTACCGTCTCTGATCAGCGCCATCAGGCCACCCTCCTGGCCGATGCGGGCTGGTTACCGTAGACCGCGGTCCGGAACGGCTCGATGCCGACGCGGCGGTAGGTGTCTACAAAGCGCTCGCCGTCGCTGCGCAGCTCCAGGTAGCGATCGATGAGTTTCTCGATCGCCGCCGGTACGTCGGCCTGCGGCAGGGCGCGACCCAGACGGTCGCCAAGGGCGGCATGCTGGTCGGATGCGCCGCCGAGGGTGAGCTGGAAGAACTCCTCGCCGCGCTTCTCGACGCCCAGGATGCCGATGTTGCCGACATGATGATGCCCGCAGGCATTCATGCACCCGGAAATGTTCAGTGTCATCTCGCCGATGTGCTGGAGTTTGTCGGCTGCGGCGAAATGCCGACCGATGTCCTGGGCAATCGGGATCGAACGGGAGTTCGCCAGCGCGCAGTAGTCGAGCCCGGGGCAGGCGATGATGTCGGTAAGCAGTCCGACGTTTGGCGTCGCCAGTTCCAGCTCGTCGAGTTCCTGCCACAGATTGTGCAGGTCGGCCTGCGGTACGTCGGCCAGCACCAGGTTCTGCCGGTGGGTCACGCGAATCTCGCCAAAGCTGTAGCGATCGGCCAGGTCTGCGACCGCTTCCATGCGCTCGGCCGACAGATCGCCCGGCTCGCGGCCCGGGGCCTTGAGCGACAGGTTGACGATGCTGTAGCCGGGCTGTTTGTGCGCGGCCACGTTGGCGGCCAGCCAGGCACCGAAGGCCGGTTCGGCCTGGCCGATCGCTTCCAGCTCTTCGTCCAGCGACGGCAGCTCGTCATAAGCGGGCATTTCGAAATAGCTTTCAATCCGGCGTATTTCAGCAGCCGGGATGTCGAGCTCGCCGCCACGGATTTCCGCGAACTCGGCTTCTACCAGTTCGCGAAACTTGTCGATGCCCAGCGCGTTGACCAGGATCTTGATGCGCGCCTTGTAGATGTTGTCACGTCGACCGTAGAGGTTGTAGACGCGCAGAATCGCTTCGATGTAGGCGAGGATTTCGTCCGGTGCTATCCAGCCACGCAGGGTCTTGCCGATTACCGGCGTGCGGCCCTGGCCACCGCCGACCAGCACCTCGAAACCCGGCTGCAGGTTTGCATCGCGGTGCAGGCGCAGGCCGATGTCATGCACCGCAACGGCGGCGCGGTCATTGGGCGAGCCGGTGACCGCGATCTTGAATTTCCGCGGCAGGTAGGAAAACTCCGGGTGCAGGATCGAGTACTGGCGGATCAGCTCGCACCAGTGGCGCGGGTCCGCGATCTCGTCGGCCGCGCGGCCAGCGAACTGGTCGGATGTGATATTGCGCACGCAGTTTCCGGACGACTGCATGGCGTTCATTTCTACTTCGGCAAGATCGGCGAGCAGATCCGGAACGTCTTCCAGGCTGATCCAGTTGAACTGGATGTTCTGACGCGTGGTGAAATGTCCGTAGCCGCGATCGTAGCGGCGCGCTATATAGGCCAGCTGGCGCAGCTGGCGCGATGACAACATGCCGTAGGGTACATTGATGCGCAGCATGTACGCGTGCAGCTGCAGGTACAGGCCGTTCATCAGCCGCAGGGGCTTGAACTGGTCCTCGCTCAGCTCCCCGTCGAGCCGCCTTCTGACCTGGTCGCGAAACTGCCCGATGCGCTCGGAAACCAGGCGATGATCGAATTCGTCGTAGCGATACATGTTCTCTGGCCTCAGGCTGCGGCGTTCTGCACGCTTGGTCCCTGTGCGCGGATGCGTTCCCGCGCGCTGGTGGCCTCCACGCGTCCGTCGCGTTGGGCGACCGGGATCAGGTAGCAGCCGACCACCCGGCAGGCCTGCTCGTCGGCTGCGCCCAGCACCTCGAGTTCGCTGGCGGCGGCCGGGTCATGGGCAATGCGGGCCTCGCCGAGTAGTGATACCCAACGGCCGTCTTCGGCGAGAAACACCACGCGCCCGTTGTCCAGTCGATTAGCGGTCAGTACCTGCATACAGCGAACAGCTCCGTACCGGCGAATGCCAGGCGACGCATGGTAGGGTCGCGAGGCGCGCGGCCAAACACGGATTACTTAGTTATTGATTCCGCGCAGTTATATGCGCGGCGCCGGACGCAGCCGGGCGGTCAGGCTGCATTGCGGCGACCGCGCCGCCGCTTGGCGTGATACTCCTCGGGCGCCTTCGCGGCAATCGCCTTCATGCGCTGAAGCTCGAGTTCCGGGTCTGCCGGGCTAGTGCCGCGCTCGAGGTCCTGCTCGTGCAGGTCACTGACGATCTGGCGCATTTCGCGGATCATCCACTGGCGCTCTTTCCTGCCCTCGTCGGTCTGGCGCAGCATCCGGCGCCGACGATCGCGCGGGTCGATGTCTTCGGTGACCACGCCCTGCTCCATCTGGGCGGAGATATAGCGCGAGATCGAGGATTTCGGCAGGCCCGTGGCTTCGCAGAGCTCGGTGACGGTCGGTGCGTGACCCATTTCGTTCAGCACGGTATTGGTGATGCCGACCAGGGCCTGGCCTAGCGGGATGCTGCCGTAACGTGCCATTAACAGGTGCATCACCCGCCACATCATCAGGTGCTGGGCTTCGGCGCTGGGCGTCCAGTCCTTGAGTTCTTCGGTGATCAGATCAGGCGCCTGGTTTTCCATAATGAGCTCACGGGCATACCTCAGATGGGTGAAAAGCTACCAGAAATGTTCTGCTTTTGCACCAGAACGCGAGCCGGAATTAAACGTTGTTTATGGTTGGTCCCAGTCCGCCGCCCTGGCGCGGGTCGCCCGGCCTGCCCGCAAATATGGGATCATGCCGGCGCATGGCGCCCCACAGCCCAGAACTCGACCGGCCAAAAGGGCGTTCTTTGCGCCCGCTGCGTGCCTTATGGCCTTACATCCGGCCTTACAAGGGCACGCTGCTATTGGCGCTCGCCTCACTGCTGATCGCCTCGGGCGCCTTCCTGGCCATCCCGGTCGCGGTGCGCTACGTGATCGATTTCGGCTTCACAGCGTCGGATGCCGAGACCATCGATCGCTACTTCGTGTACTTCCTCATCGTCGCGCTGCTGTTCGGTGTTTTTGCCGCGGCGCGCGCGTACTTCGTGAACTGGCTGGGCGAACGGGTCGTGGCCGATCTGCGCGACTCCGTGTATCGGCACATCATCCGCATGGACCCGGCCTTCTTCGAAGTCACCAAGACCGGCGAGGTACTGTCGCGGCTGACGGCCGACACCACGCTGATCCAGTCGATCTCAGGCGTGGGGCTGTCGATCATTCTGCGCTCCACCATCCAGTTCTTTGGTGCGCTGGCCCTGCTTGCGTTTACCAACCTGCGGTTGATGGGCCTGATCGTCGTACTGGTGCCGGCAGTGCTGGTACCGATTATCCTGATCGGGCGCTGGGTGCGCCGGCTCTCGCGGGCCTCACAGGATCGTATCGCGGATGCCAGTGGCATTGCCGGTGAAACGCTGAACGCGGTTTCTACTATCCAGGCATTCACTGCCGAGGAACTCGAGAGCCGCCGCTTCAGTGACATGGTCAGGCAGAGTTTCGAGACGGCGGTGCGCCGAATCCAGGCGCGTGCGCTGTTCTCGACTACTGCAACGACCTTTCTGTTCGGTGCCCTGATCGTGGTGCTGTGGGTAGGTGCGCGCGAGGTGCTGGCCGGAGACATGACCGGCGGCGTACTCGGCCAGTTCGTTCTGTATGCCATGTTCGTTGCGATTTCCGCCGCCAGTCTCAGCGAAGTCTGGGGCGAGGTACAGCGTGCGGCCGGCGCGATGGAACGCCTGCTCGAGCTGCTCGATGCCGAACCGGCGATTCGGGCGCCGGCCGAGCCCGTGGCGATGCCGGCCACGCGCGATGGCCGCATTGCCTTCGACGATGTGAGGTTCCATTACCCGTCACGGCCGGATACGGCGGCACTGGACGGCGTCAGCCTGGCGATTACCCCCGGCGAGAAAGTGGCCTTCGTTGGTCCGTCAGGTGCCGGCAAGAGCACGATGTTTCAACTATTGCTTCGCTTCTACGACCCGCAGCAGGGTGCGATCCTCGTCGACGGGGTGAACATTGCCGAGGCTGACCCTCGCGCGGTGCGCGAGCGCATCGGCATCGTGCCGCAGGAAACCGTGATTTTCGGCGCGACGGCCCGCGAGAACATTCGCTTCGGCCGCCCACAGGCCAGCGACGAAGAAGTGGAAGCAGCGGCGCGCGCGGCCGCGGCCCACGATTTCATCATGGCCCTGCCGGAGGGCTACGACAGTTTCCTCGGCGAACGCGGTACGCGTTTGTCGGGTGGCCAGAAGCAGCGGATTGCGATCGCGCGTGCGATTCTGAAGGATCCGCCGATCCTGCTGCTCGACGAAGCGACCAGCTCTCTGGACGCGGAGAGCGAGCGGCTGGTCCAGGAGGCGCTGGAGTACCTCGAGAAAGACCGCACCACGCTGGTCATCGCACACCGGCTGGCCACGGTGCTCGAGGCCGATCGCATCGTGGTGATGGACCACGGTCGGGTGGTCGATATCGGCCGGCACGAGGAACTGGTCGGGCGCGACAGTCTGTACGCGCGACTGGCCGAACTTCAGTTCGGCGCGGCCGAAGGTGACGCGGCCGCCCTGAGGCTGGCCGAAGCCTGAACCGCGATCTGCCCCCGGCCGGCCGCTCTACATCAGCAGCGGGTTGCGTGTTGCTGACGCAGCATTCTCATCGGTCAAACCGGCAAGGCCGGCCGCCATGGCGTTCATCGAGGCCACCGCTTCCTGAAGTTTCGGCACCGCGCCCGAAATCATCGGCTTTAGCTGAGCGGCCGGCACCACGCCGCCACCACCGAGCTCGTCGCAGAGCATGCTGAGCAGCGTGTGCACTTCAGTAAGATCGCCGGCCAGGCTGCGCAATTGTTCCGAGCTGGACAGCGGGATGCTCGAGGCTTCGTTATTTTTGTTCATGAGCAGATTCTCCTCTGGAGACTCTACCCGGAGTACCTCAGGCACAGCGGCTAAGCCAACATAATCGACTTACCCGCATCACAGATGGTCTTTCGGGCCGCAGCTGGGCAAAACCCGGCACTGCGTTCAAACGGTAACTTGAACTGCAATGCGCGTTAAAATACACGCGGGGCCAGATGGGGGTGGAGAAGGTGAATACCGATACCCGGCAGGACCAGGCGGACGCCGACGCGCTGCCGTTTATTGCGCCCTGTCGTCAGCTCGACGCCTTTGCCGCGTTGCGGTGGCTGCGCGAGGGCTGGCAGGATTTTCGTGCCGCGCCGAGGCTCAGCCTCGGTTATGGTCTTGCCATTGCGCTGATCAGCATCACGATGAGCATGGTCGCGCTGCGCTTCGGCAGTTACTGGTTGCTGATTGCCGCACTGTCCGGATTCGTGTTCGTCGGCCCGGTCCTCTGTCTGGGTCTGTATGCAATCTCGGCGCAGCTGGAGCGCGAGGAGAAGCCGGTGCTTCGTCGCAGCCTGCGCGAGGCCGGTGTGCGACGACTCGGCACCGAGATGATTTTCGCGCTGATGCTGCTGGTCGTGTTCCTGGTCTGGGCGCGCGCCGGATCCATGGTGCACGTGTTCTTCCCGATGGAGTCCAGCCCGCAGCTCGCCGACCTTGCGACCTATCTCACCGTTGGCAGCGCGGTCGGTTCCGTGTTTGCAGCTATTACCTTCGCGGTGGCGGCGTTCTCTTTGCCGATGATCATGCATCGTGACGTCGATGCCGTGACTGCGGTCGTTACCAGCATCAACGCGGTACTGCGCAACAAGCTGGCGATGCTGGTCTGGGTCATTGTGATCGTTGCCGGCGTTGCCATCGGTTTCGTCACCGGCTTCCTCGGCCTGATCGTGACCTTTCCGCTGCTGGGCTACGCAACCTGGCACGGCTATCTGGACACCATCGACGCGAGTGAGTTTCCACGGCACGCTGAAGGTGTGACCGCACGACCGCGTCCCGTGTAGCGTCTGCGTGGCTGATATCCTGAGTGTCGGCCAGACTGACCCGGGAGCCGCGATGGCTCGTATTCTTTCTGCACTACTGCTGTCGGCAGCGCTGCTGATCAGCGCCTGCAGCGGTCTGGACCCGGTAGCCTCCGACGATCTCGCGCGCGGCGCCGGAACGGCCGGCACCGTGCGGACCCGCGATGCCACCAGGCCGGGCTCCAGCGCGGCAATCGAGCAGGCGGTCGCACGGTCCGAGACCCGCAGCGACGGTCGCCTGTCGCTGGCGGAACAGCGCCAGGCGCCGGAGGTACTCGAGTTCTTCGGTATCCGTCCGGGCATGGCCGTGCTCGACCTGTACTCGGGCGGCGGCGTGTATACCCGGCTGCTGGCCTACCTGGTCGGCGAGGATGGCCGGGTTGTCGTGCACGACAATACGCCTTACCTGGACTTCACCCGCGGCCTCGATGCCGACGGTCGCGACGAAATGCCGGTAAACGTCGTGCAGCTTAAGAGCGCCGGACGCGCACTGATGATCGAGGCCGACAGCTTTGACGCCGCATTGCTTCTGTATGCGTTTCCCGATGTCTATTACGTTGACGACGGTGGCTGGCAGCCCCTCGCCGCCGACTATCTGCTGACGACGCTGTATGCGGGCATGCGGCCGGGAGCGGTACTCGGTGTGATCGAAGCCGGCGGCAGCCGCAGCCAGCAAGCCAGTGGCGAGCGTCCGCGCCGGACCCCGGCCGAGGTTCGTGCGCTGCTGGAATCCGCGGGATTCCGCTACGAGGCGGACAGCGACCTGTTTAGCGAGCTGCAAACCGATCCGACCACGTGGCCGCGCGCCATCATGCGCTTCCGGAAGCCCTGGTAGCCGGTACCGGGGCAGCCG
>CBFCXA010000010.1:0-18313 GCA_965601985.1 uncultured Chromatiales bacterium
TGCCACGCGCTCGGGCGACGGCATCAGCTGGACCGGGCGGGCGATCGGCGCGGCTGCTCCCGCGCCCGGCTCCAGACCGGTCACCGCAAAGAACGCGCGCAGGCCCGGCCCCTGGAAATACATGCCGCCGACGCCGCCGGCGAGGATCAGCAGCAAGGCAGCCGCGACCCGCGAGAACCTGCCCGCTTTGCGTCGGGGCTTCGCGGAGTCGGTCGCGCCCTTGCCGTTGTCGAGTCGCGGCAGTCGCGACGTTGCCGATCGCTCGTTCGAATGTGCGGTCGCTTGCATGTTTCGTGCTTCCTTCAGGCCGGGTAACCACAGTTTTCCACGGTGTGATTCAGAGTGGTGCCTTGCTGGCTTATTCAGAGGTCGAGTACAGCGTAGAGCCCCGTACGTAAGCCACGGGCAGCGAATGCAAAGAAATGTAGAGCTGTCGTGCCGGCCGCGACTCGAGAAATGACCGGTAAAGAAAAGGCCTCGCGACGGCGGGCTGTTCGATGCCTGCACGGCGTTGACGTAGACTGAAGCCGAAGCAACTCCCCGAGGCGTTATGGAACGTAGAGATCTCTTGAAAGGCCTGGCCGCCGGCGCGGCCGGTACACTACTTGGCCCGCCCTCGGCACAGGCCAACTGGGGCGCCGTCGCACCCGGCGCCTCGCCGCCGGCGGACTTCGACGGGCGAGCGCTGGTCAACAAGCCGCGTGCCTACGAGATCATGGACCGCGAGGGCCTCGACGGCCTGGTCGCGCTGAATCCGGTCAACGTCTTCTACCTCGGCAACTACGTCAGCTACGAGCTGCAGAAGCTGCGCGCGATTCCCAGCTTTGCGGTCATGCCGCGCGACGAAAAGCAGCCGTCGTTCCTGGTGGTCGCGAGCAGTGACCTGTGGCCGCTGGCCAACGACGAGCGCGAGTACCCGGAGATCATTGCCTACAGTGCGCCGACTAACTGGGAAGCGTATTTGGACCGTGACGCCTGGTCGACGGAGCCCGAAGCCTGGGTCGGTCGCCGCTCGCTGGCAGATTACGGCGAAGAGGCCGACAGCGACCAGCCTCGCCTGTCTGCACGCGAGCAAGCCTGGCTCGCGATGGAAGGCCGCCACCAGCAGCGCGCGCCCACCCCGGAGTGGGCGCTGGTGCGAGCATTGGAAGAAAGCGGCTTGAGCAAGGCACGCGTCGCCGTCGATGACATGCGCATCGCGACTATCCTTGAGACGTTGGGCCGGACCGATGTGACCTGCGTACCCGGCGACAACAGCTTCCGCAAGATCCGCATGGTGAAGTCCGAGGTAGAACTGGGCCACATGCGCCGCATTGCGCGCGTGAACCAGGACGCCTGCATGGCCATGCTCGGCCAGCTCGAACGCGGCGCAACCAAGGCGGACATCGATCAGCTGTTTCTCGCCGAGGCCGCGAAGCGCGGTGCGAAGGCGATCTGGATCGCGGCCGGCACGGTCGGCGGGCTGCCGAACGGCGAGATCATTGAAGGCCAGCCGTTGCTGATCGACGCGGTGTCGCAGATCAATTACTACCACGGCGATTTCGGTCGCACCTTCGTGCTGGGCGAGCCGACCGACGAGACGCTGGCGCGGACGAGAGTGCTGCAGACCGGCTGGGAAGTTGCACGCGAGGTCGTGCGCCCGGGCATGAAGTACTCCGAGCTGCGCGCGCTGTGCGGCGACGCAATGGCCAAGGCGGCCCGACCCGGCGACGACATCCGCTTTGGCGCCGGGCCGCACTCGGTCGGCCTGCAGCACACCGACCAGCCCTACCGCGACGGCCTGCCCTTCGTGGTCCGCGACGACCTGGTGTTCGAGGAGAACATGACACTGACCGTGGACTTCCCGGTGCAGCAGCTCGGCTGGGGCGGTGCGCACCTGGAAGACCTGGCGGTGGTGACGAAGAACGGCATCGAGCCGCTGGCGAGTGCGGACAGCACGCTGGTGGTCGGCAAAGCCTGAATGGCTTCGCGTGCGCTGACCGCTGTTCTGCTCACCCTGCTCTGCGGGCCAGGCCTGACGAACGACGACGTACCGGGAGTTCTGCGCTCAATCATGATTGACGGCGTCGAACGGCAATGGCGCCTGTTCGTACCCGACAGCTACCGCGAAGAAGAACCCGCGCCGCTGCTGCTCGAATTCCACGGCACCGGCGCTACGCCCGAGTCGCAGATGGAGCTGTCGGGCCTGGTATCGCTGGCAGAAGACCAGGGTTTCCTGCTGGCCCTACCCGTAGCGAAGTACCCGCGCGCGCAGGACGAGCGGCTGACCTGGAATGTCGACCTGCACGAAGACGCGGTCGACGACGTGGCCTTCATCAATGCGCTGATCGATCGCTTGAGCGAGCAATACGCGATAGATCCGACGCGCATCTACGCCACGGGGTTTTCCGGCGGCGCGCGCATGAGCAGTCGGCTGGCCTGCGATCTTGCCGACCGGATTGCCGCCATCGGCCCGGTCGGCGGCGTACGCTACCCGGAAGACTGCACGCCCGCGCGGCCGGTGCCGGTGATCGCATTTCACGGTAAACAGGACCGCATCAATCACTACGCCGTGCAGCCTGATTCGCCCGACTACTGGCGCATGGGCGTAGAAGATGCGATTGCCGGATGGGTGAAAAACAATGGCTGCGCCGTGCCGCCCGACGAGCGCCCGGTGGCCGACGACGAAGTCCGCCTGTCCTGGCCCGGCTGCCGCGACGGCGCGGACGTCGTGTTTTATCGCTCGGATTCTGCCGATCACACCTGGCCCGGTACGCCGATCGCAGAACGGTTCCGCGGCTGGCTGGGCGATGATGCGGTCAGCGAGACAGCGGCCACGCAATTGATCTGGGCATTTTTCCAGGCGCACCCGCTATAACGGGAACAGGAGCTGGATCGGTAATACTCAGCCGGTTTGCAGGCGGAATACCGTGTCGAGTACCGGTGCGCCCTTGTGGGTGCAGCGGATACGCCGCTCCTTGGTCTGGCCTGGCTGCATGCCGTCGCTTAGCTGATACATAGGCACAAACAGGTGGCCGCTGGACGCGGGCAGGCTGATACTGCGCGGAGTCGACGGCAGGCTACCGGCAGGCGTGCTGCCGACGCGCTGCGATTCGATCGGTTTGCCGTCGGGGCCGAGCGGCGCCATGCTGATGTCCACGTCTTCCGGCGAATCTGCGCTGGCCAGCACTTTGCCGAACAGGTTCATCAGCTCGGCCATCCCGTCTTCACCCTGCGGGTCGACAGGTACGTCGCCATTGCGTGACTGCGTGGCATCCGCACCCTTCTTCAGCAGACCGCCGATAAAGTCGTCGTCTCCGCCGCTGGTGGACGGCGTGCATTCCAGTGGTGCGGAGGAGTCTGCGTTCTCGTAGTCGAATTCCATGCCGAAGCGCGTGCAGCGGCTGCCGGCGCAGGTGTCGGCGCCGGTGACCCGGATATCGGCGGACTGTTCGCAGACACGATCGCCGCAGGCAGGGCCGGCGCGGAAGGCCGACACGCGCATGGCGCCGTCGGCAGGGTCGGAATAAGCGGCGAACACCGGCTCTACCCGGGCACCGTTCGCGGCTGTGCAGCCGACGCTGGCGCCGCACTGCCGGCTCGCGCCATCGGGACAGCGGAAAGCGGCTTCCTGGGCACTGGGAGCGTCCTGCGTGTATTCGTAGCGGACGCGCCCGTCGTACGGACCGCCGCCATCGAGCCACGAGAACGCTGACTGGAAGCCATTCTGCTCGATTACCTGCTCGTCGCAGCGCGACGCGCAGTCGCCGCCGCCATTACTCTGCAGGCAGGAGTCGAGGCAATCATCGTGGACCCGGCAGGCCGGATGCGTGCCGCAATCGTAGATGATGACCCGGCGCAGCTGAGACGAATCCGCGCATTCGTACGCGATAGTCTTGCTGCAGGAGCTCGGGCAGCCGGCGCCGCGGGCCCCGCGACACTGATTGGCCTGGCCGCCGGCCTGCGGACCGAAGGCATTGCGGACAGTCGCACCGGGTTCAGCAGACCACTGGGCGGCGACCGGCATCGCTGTGAGCAGGCCGAGCATGACCCAGCCGAGAACGAACGCGAGCGGGCAAAGCTTGTTCATGGGATTAGCCCTCGCCGCTTTCTGGAATTGAATGCTCAATATACTCCGCGCTCCGACAGCTGTCGCCTTAACGAGCGTACGAGGTCCGATGGCTGGGCAATCGACATCGGCGCCACATTGCGCGTCTGTATAGTTGTAACGCGTCGCATTGCAACCAGGGATGCCGCTGTATGAAACGACGAGATCTTCTCTCCGGTGCGGCGCTGGCCGCAGCGGCGCAGGCCATACCCGGCAGCGTATCGGCTCAGCCAAGCGGGGCCCCGGAGACCTCGAACATGAACTCTGCGTCCCCCGGCAAGACCGCCGCAGTGAAAGACTGCGTAGCGCTCGTCACCGGCTCCAATCGCGGCGTCGGGCTGGGCTTCGTCAAGGTGCTGCTCGAGCGCGGCGCGAAAAGGGTCTACGCGACAGCGCGCAACGAGCGCTACTTCCCCGACCTGGTTGCACTGGATCCCGACCGGGTGGTGCCCCTGCTGCTCGACGTGAACGTACCGGCACATCGGGAGGCCGCTGCCGCTGCGGCCACCGACCTGACCTGGCTGATCAACAATGCCGCCTACCCGGGCAGCCGCGAGCCCGACGAGCGCCGCGTCTTGTCGGCCAGCTCTCTCGCCGACTGCAAGCAGGTGATGCAGACCAACTGCTGGTCGCCGGCCGAACTGGCACGACTGTTCGCGCCGGTCATCATCGACAACGGCGGCGGCGCGATCGCCAACGTACTATCCGCAGCATCCTGGTTCTGCCTGCCCGAGTACACGGCCTACAGCATTTCCAAGGCCGCCGCCATGATGATGACCGCCGGCATCCGTGCCGAACTCGACCGTGACCCGGTGCTGGTCGCCAGCGTGTTCACCGGCGGTGTCGATACGCGCGCGTCGCCGGCCGGCTACAGTGGCGGCACCACGCCGGAGGCACACGCACGCGAAGTTTTCGATGCGATGGCTCGCGGCGACACCGACGTGTATGCCGCCGGCTCGCGCGCCATGCGCGAGCGCATCAACGACGATCCGGTCGCCTTCGAACGAATGCGCATCGAGCGCTTCTGGGACGATCCGCTGGTGATTCGCAATCACTTGTAGCCACCTGATGCGCTCCGTGCGTTCCACCGCTGGCCAGCGATACGCACGGCCGTCTATATTGGCAGGCAGCAAAATCTGACCAGCAGGACTCCTGCCATGCATCGCCGCGACCTTCTCCGCGCTGCCGCCAGTACGGCAGCGCTTTCAAGCCTGCCCGCAGCGCTCGCCTGGGCCGATGACGCCCCGGCCGTTAATCTCGACGGCCAGCCGATCACGCTGGACCGGGGTGACATCCGCGCCTTTGCCGAAACCCTGGACGGCATCGTCATCCGTCCTGACAGCCTGCGTTACGACCTCGCCCGCCAGGTCTGGAACCGAATCTGGGACAAGCGCCCGGCGCTGATCGTGCGCGTGGCGAGCGTCGACGACGTGGTCACGGCCGTGAACTTCGCCCGCGAGCAGAAGCTGCTGACGGCAGTGCGCTGCGGTGGCCACAGCATGTCGGGCAAGAGCACCTGCGATGGCGGGCTGGTCATAGACCTGGGCTATCTCAACCAGGTCGACATCGACGTGCAGCGCAAGGTCGCTACCCTCGGCGGCGGCTGCCTGCTCGGCGACATGGACCGCAAGACCCTGCCGCTGGGCCTGGGCACCACGGCCGGCGTGGTCAGCCATACCGGCGCCGGCGGGCTGATTCTGGGCGGCGGTGTCGGACGCCTGCATCGGCGCTTCGGCCTGGCGATCGACAACGTGCTCGGCGTCGAGCTGGTCACCGCAGACGGTCGCGTGGTGCGCGCGTCGGCCGACGAGAACCCGGACCTGTACTGGGGTGTGCGCGGCGGCGGCGGCAACTTCGGCGTGGTCACCAAGCTGCACATGCGCCTGCACGAGATGTCGCCGATGGTGGCCAACTTCATCTTCTCCTACCCGGCCGACGTGGCGAAAGACGCTTTGCGCCTGTATTTCGACTACACCGACGGCGCCGACTCGGACCTGTTCGTCATCGGCAGTGCCGCCATGGACGGCGAAGGCAATCTGGGTGTGCGCATGATCGGCAACTATTTCGGGCCGATGGCCAATCTCGACCGGGTGCTGGCACCGCTGCGCAAATTCGGCAAGACGACCAGTGAGGCCGTGTTCCCGATCGAGTACGTGAAGATTCAGCGTGCGGCCGACGACGGCTTCAATGCGCCCGGCAACCGTCACTATTCAAAAGGCGGTTTCTTGCGCACTGCAGACGACAATCTGATCGACGCGATTTTCGACAACATGGAGCCGCTGCCCGGCCGACGCTTCAGCATCGGTATTCTGCCGATGGACGGCGCGCCAGCCCAGGTCGCGTCGGACGCGACACCCTGGGCGCATCGCGACGCGCTGTACAACATCGACTCCAGCAGCGTGTGGGCGCTGAACGAAGCCGAGTCGGATGCACGCAATATCGCCTGGAACCGTGCTTACTGGCCAAAACTCGAACCGTTCACGCGCGGGTTCTACGTGAACGGACTTTCAGACCAGACCCAGGCGCAGGTCAATGCCAACTATGGCCAGAATTACCAGCGGCTGGTGGCGGTCAAGAACCAGTGGGACCCGAACAACCTGTTCCGGCTGAATGCGAACGTGCAGCCAACGGTCTGACTGCAATTGAAGCCCGAAACATCAATTTTTGCGGAGTAGACATCATGCGCACTTTTTTCACGACACTCGCTGTGCTGGCCGGCGTGGCCGCCATGGCGATCGCCATCGCCGGAGGTCACAGCAGCAACGAGTTGTCCGGCCAGGCGGTCTACGAAGCGAACTGCGCGAATTGCCACAGCGGCGGCTTCGGTGGTTTTTTCTCCGGTGCGCCGAAAGTCGGCGACAAGAAGGACTGGCAAGAGCTCATTCCAAAAGGGATCGACACGCTGACGGCCAATACGATCACCGGCATAGGAAAAATGGCCGCGCGCGGCCAATGCGAGAGCTGCACCGACGAAGAGATCCGCGCCGCCGTCGAGCACATGGTGGCAGAGAGCCAGTAGTGGCGCGAAGAAGGCCGCTGCGCGACCGCGGCGGCTGGTTGAGGCTCAGTGCTTGCGGCGCGGTTTGCGGCGCCGTTCGGCTACCGGCAGGGGCAGTGCCAGGAGGTCGGACTTCATCACCGTGAGCTTCGCTTTGAAGGCCGGAATCAGGTAACGCGGCATGTATTTCTCGTCCCTCGACTCGGCGATAAGCCAGCTGCAATAGTGATCGAAGAAGTCCATGTAGACCTCTGCGTATCCGTCCAGGCCCCTGCCGAAGCGGGCATCCCGAAGAATCGAATCGTTCAGGTACCGAGTGCAGTAGAGACTCGAGTTGGACTGCAGGTAACGAGCGTGTTCGGCAACCAGCGCGCGCCGAAACTCCCGGGACCCATGAAAGGCTGCGACCACCGCCTCGCGGCTCTCATCGGGCAGTGAGTTGTCGCGCAGGTACTGGAACAGTGCCTGCCGATGAATCAGTTCGAAGCTCTTTTGCCGCATGGTCGCGATCTGCGCCTGGCGAGAACCGGTGCCGCCGACGTGCCGCATCAGGCCTGAGTGAAACGACAACCACTGGCGATATCCCGCCGGGGTCGCGCACATTCTCCTGACCACCTGCCGCTGTTCGTCTTCTCCGGACCAGTGCAGCGCATCGATGTGCATCTCTGACACATCGATGAGGATGCTGGCTGTGACTGCAGTCTGGCGCAACGTCTTACTCTTGTTTTTAGCGTTAACCATAACGTACGCCTTCTATTTGACAAATTCATGTCTCCGGAAACGCATCTGCTCTGATTCTTCACCAGAATTTTTGAAAGCCTTCGTAAGGCCCTGAAAAAAGGCGCTCGCAAAATACTCGACCTTGTCACCGGGTATCCGACGCTTGTGTTCGCGGTCTTTTGAGGTACATTAATTGAAAACAAAAAGCGCAAGTGCCAGTTGACGCGCGGCCGCTTGTCGCTCCCATCAAGAGGAGTACCCAAGATGAGAGGTCTGCCCCCGGCAATCGCCGGATTCTTTCTCGCAATGCTGCCGTTGCTTTCCGGGGCCGCGCTGGTACCCGTTCTGGACGGCGAAGCCCTGTTCGACGATGACTTGAAAATTATCTTCCTGGCCGACATGAACCTCGCCGCCAGCGAGACATTCGGCGTCGAAAATATCGACCCGAACGGAACGATGAACTGGTTCACTGCGGGAAATTTCGTCGCAGCGATGAACGCGTTCGACGGCGGCAACGGCTGGCTCGGCATCAATAACTGGCGTTTGCCGGAGACGGTCATTCCCGACGCGGGCTGTGAGACGACGGCTTCCAACCCGCCGCCGTCCTTCGGTTTCAATTGCACGCTCAGCGATATGGGGAATTTGTATTACGAGGAACTGGGCCTCGTTGCCAATGACAGTCTGACGACAGCACGGGCAGCGGCCGAGAACGCCGGCTTCACGAACCTGATCGGCGGTCCGTACTGGTCTGGAACCGAGAACGTCGTCGGTTCTTCCTACGACTTTTTCTTCAACGGCGGCAGCCAGGCGACGCTGAGCCGGGCATTCCCCGGCGGGGTCCTGCCGGTGGCCGATTTCCTGATTCCCCTGCCGGCCGCCGCCTGGCTGTTCTTGTCCGGGCTGCTCAGCCTCGTCGGGCTACGTCGTCGCAGGACGTAGCAGATTCGTCCGGGCAGCTGGCTGACGCTACCCCGCGCCGGGCGTGAACCTGGTGTGCCCGGATGCCTTTCCTGCCACCGGGGTCGCCAGAACGCCTAGCCTGAGTCTGCCTCAGTAGCAACCTGGTCGCGTACGTCCTCGTAGCCCTTCCGGAAACCCAGGATGCCGGAGGTCGACGGCTTGCCGCCCACCTTGTTGATGCGATAGCCCATCGGACGGTTGTCAGCGTCGGTCCAGAGATCGAACTCCATCACGAAAACGCCGCCGTCCGGCGTAGGTATGCGCTCGATCATCTCGTAGTCGAGGATGGTGATCGTCGTGCCATCCGTGCGCTGCACCGGTATTTCGCGGCGCAGCCTGAGGGCCGCCTGCTGCTCGTCCGGGGTGGTCAGCGGCTGACGCAGGTCCTGCCCCGCCCACCGGAACGACTGCATGCCGCCTTTGTCCCGGTCGTAGCGCCGCGTCATCACGAACATAGGGCTGCCGCTGGGCGCCATGTCCATGAAACAGCCGTCGGGGCATGACACAGTCTCATCGATGGTGGTTTTCTCACCGCGAACGCGGATGCTGACCGCCCCGGGCTGCGCCCGGAGATTTATGCGCACCGGCTCGTCCTCGTAGATGCCCCGGCCCTCGCCGCGCAGGGCGTTCCAGTCGGCGTCGTAGTCGTAGCGGGCCTGCACGCGGTACGACCCGCTGGTCATTGTCGTGGCCGACAGCAGCGTGATGCCGCCGTCCGGCCGCTGCAGGAACTCGAAGGTTTCTTCCCGGGCAAAGGGCGGCAGACCCGAGACCACGAAGCTGCCGGAGTCGATGAGCTTCACATTCTTGATACCAGACAACGTGAGTTCGTCGGCATTGCTTGCCGCGGTGCAGACAATCACGATTGCGCAGGTCATTGCGGCGAGAGATTTCTTCACGATTGTTTGACTCCGTGTACGCAGCCCGGCGGATCGAGATACGAGTTGTAACAGCGCTGCGGGGTAGCGGGTACGCTCTCTTTCCAGGATCGCCGCTACGCGGTGGCGACGATTTCTTCGGCAAACCGGCTGACGTCTTCCCAGTCGGTGAACTCGAAGTCCTGCGTCGAATCGGTCGGCCCGCCTTCCTTCGCAACGATGTGCTGCATGATTTTCCGCTTGAGCCAGCTGTACTGGGTGTAGCGCAAGGCACCGGCAAAGCTGCGCATAACTGTCGGCTGCCAGCCGCAGCTCGAGCAGAACTTCTGCATGGCTTCTTCGACCTCGGCTCGTTCCGCCGGATCGTCACTGACCGCGCCGAGTGATACCGAGAAAAATGCGCCGGGCATCCCGTCCGGCACGGCCCGGTGGGCCTCAATGAAGCGCCGGACCTCGCGCTGATAGCGGCCCTCGTGCAGAGAAGCGCCGACGATCACGGCATCAAAGTCGGCGAGTTCCAGGTCCCCGGCCTCGCTGGCCAGCACGACCGTCGCCTCGTGCCCAAGCTGCTTGAGCCGCTCGCCGATGTGCCCGGCGATCTTGGCGGTCTGCCCCTCGGTGGTTCCGTACGCGATCAATACCCTGGACATGGCTGGACACCCCACGCGACCTTGCTTTGCTCACGCTAGCGCTGCGAGCAGACGCGGGACATCCGGGATTTCCGAGAAGACCTCAGGTACCGCAGAAAGTCTGGGTCACCCGCTGCGCAGGCTCGGGCGGCTCGGCGTAGCGCGCGTAGGTCGGCTGCTCGTCGAAGGGCTTGGCCAGCAGCGTTCTGAGCTCGTTGAACATCGTGGTGTCACCTGCCACTGCCTGCTGTATCGCTTCCTCGATGCGGTGGTTCCGCGGAATAAACAGCGGGTTGACCGTGTTCATGGCGCGGGCTACTGCATCCGGTGAGCGTCCCTGGCCCAGCACCCGTTGACGCCATTTCTCTTCGAACTCGCCGAAACGGGTCTCGTCCTGTACGCCTGCGCGGTCGGCCAGCTCACGAAAACTCAGCGTGAAGTCGAGCTCGTTGTCCTGGAGGTATCCAAGCCACTCGTCGACCAGCGCCGCATCATCGTCACGGTCGTGGTCCTCGGCGATGCCCAGCTTGGCGCGCATTTTTTCAAGCCAGTGCGCGCGAAATGCCGGTGAAAACGCCTCCAGCGCCTCTTCGAAGGCCGGCTGGTTGTCGCAGATCAACAGCAGGCATTCGGCCAGGCGCGCCAGGTTCCAGATGGCGATGTGCGGCTGGTTCGCATAAGCATAGCGGCCGCGGTGGTCGATAGAACTGAATACCTTGTCGAAACGGAACTCGTCCATGAAGGCGCAGGGCCCGTAGTCGATTGTCTCGCCGGAGATCGACGTGTTGTCGGTGTTCATCACGCCATGGATGAAGCCGATCGACATCCAGTGCGAGACCAGCTCGGCCTGCCGCTGCACGACGCCCCGGAAAAACGCGACCAGGGGTGTGTCGGCATCGCGTGCCTGGGGGTAATGGCGATCAATGGCGTAGTCGGCCAGGGTCTGCAGGCCCTCGAGATCTTTTCTCGCGGCAAAGTATTCGAAGCTGCCGACGCGCAGGTGGCTGGACGCCACGCGGGTAAATACGCCGCCCGGCAGCCGGCCTTCGCGGATCACGGTCTCCCCGGTCGCCACGGCGGCCAGCGCGCGCGTGGTCGGCACACCCAGCACATGCATCGCTTCGCTGACCAGGTACTCGCGTATGACCGGACCCAGCCAGGACCGACCATCGCCGCCGCGCGAAAATGGCGTGCGGCCCGAGCCCTTGAGTTGAATGTCGTAGCGGCGACCTGACCGGCTGAGCACTTCGCCGATCAATACCGCACGGCCATCGCCGAGTTGTGGCACGAACTGCCCGAACTGGTGGCCGGCGTAGGCCAGGGCAATCGGCGCGAACTCGTCCGGCAGCGGCCCGCCGCCAAAGATCTGCGCGGCGCGTTCAGCGTCCTTGCCGAGCTGCGACAGGCCCAGCTCGTCGGCGAGTTCCGCGTTCCAGGCCAGCAACTCCGGTCGGGTGGCCGGTTGCGGCTCGATCTCGGCAAAGAACCGTTCAGGCAAACGCGCGTAGCTGTTGTCGAGGTTCATGAGCGCATTTTAAACGGCAAGGCAGCCGCGCGGCCCACGGCTTGCCCGAAGGGTTGCACTGGTTCTTCCGACTGCGAATGGCGGCCACAAAAAAACCCGGCACGAGGCCGGGTTTTCTGTGTCTGCCTGAGGCAGCAGGTTAGGCGGCTTTGAGGTCGCTCGCAGCGTTCTTGCCGCGTTCCGAAACGACTTCGTAGCTGACGCGCTGACCTTCGTTCAGCGAGCCCATGCCGGCACGCTCGACCGCGCTGATGTGCACGAATACGTCCTGGCCGCCGTCTTCCGGAGCGATAAAACCAAAACCCTTGGAAGGGTTAAACCATTTCACAGTGCCTGTAGCCATTGATGGCCTCCATATAGCATTTTCCGCGCACAAATCGGGCGCGGCTTCGAACAATCTGGTCGTAGTGGGTGTTTAGTTTAGGCGCCCTGAAACGGGCAGGCCAAAGAAAAGCAGGCCATAACGTAGATCGCGAGATGGATACTGCACCTATTCCACGCAGACTGCAATGACCGGATAGCCACTGGCGGCAACACTCGGCTGCCCGGCGTCCGTATACAATGACCAAAACCAGTCAGGGGAACCAAAAGCATGACCATTCTCGTGATCGGCGCCACCGGCAATGTCGGGCGCCCCACCGTAGCCGGACTGCTCGCGAAAGGTGAGCAGGTGCGCGCCCTGAGCCGCTCGGCAGAGAACCTGGCCAAACTGCCGGAGGGCGTCGAAGGCGTGGTGGGCGACCTGGAAAGCGGCGATGGCCTTCAGACCGCCTGCGCCGGCGCAGACAAGCTTTTCCTGATCACCAGCAACGGCGAGACCGAAACGCAGCGCGGGCTGAACGCCGTGGCCGCGGCCAAATCGGCCGGCGTGAAGCACATCGTATTCCTGTCGGTCGGCAACCCGGGCAAGGAGCCCGCCGTCCCGCATTATCGCGCCAAGCTGCCGATCGAGGATGCGATTCGCAACAGCGGCGCCGACTACACCTTCCTGAGACCCAACTTCTTCATGCAGACCGACCTGTCGGTGATCCCGGTGATGAAGGAACACGGCGTGTACTCGATGCCGATCGGCTCGATCGGCAACAACCGTATCGACACCCGCGACATCGCCGACTGCGCGGTACGGGTGCTCACCGAAGACGGCCATGCCGGCGCCGATTACCACCTGCACGGGCCGGACACGATCAGCGGGCCGCAGGCTGCAGAGGTGTACTCGAAGCACCTGGGTCGGCAGGTGCACTACGCCGGCGACGACGTGGATGCCTGGGGCAAGCCGGTCGAAGCCTTTCTGCCGCCCTGGCTGCTGGACTCGTTAAAGAAGATGTTCATTGGCCAGCAGCAGCATGGCGGCGTGGCCGACGATGCCGCAGTCGCCGCCTCGGCCGCAGCCGTCGGCCACCCACTGCGGACTTTCGATGAGTTTGCCGCGGAGGTCGCCGCGCGCTGACCAGCACGCTGCCAGCGCGGGGGCTGCGGCAATGAATGCCATGTCACTGGCAATTGTTGCCGGCGCCCTGTTGCTGTACTCGCTCGTATCCGGGCGACTTCAGGGAACCGTCATTACCGCGCCCCTGGTTTTTGTCGCCTTCGGTTTTCTGGTCGGGGGCGCCGGCTTCGGTGTGGCTGCGCCGGACTTCGAGCACGAAGCCGTCAATTCAGTCGCTGAACTGACCCTGATACTGGTGCTGTTCACCGACGCCGCGCGTATCGACTTGAAGCTCGTCCGGCGCGATCACAATCTGCCGGTACGCATGCTGCTCATTGCGCTGCCGTTGACGGTTCTGCTCGGTACGATTGTCGGTCGCTGGCTGTTGCCGTCCATCAGCATCTGGGAGGCCGCGTTGCTCGCGGCGCTGCTCGCACCGACAGACGCGGCACTCGGCCAGGCGGTGGTTTCCGCGCGCGAGGTGCCGGTACGTATTCGCCAGGCCATCAATGTGGAGAGCGGCCTGAATGACGGAATCGTGCTGCCCGCGGTACTGCTCTTCGCAGCACTCGCCAGCGTGAGCGGCGAGACGACCCCCGCCAGATCGTGGGTTCAGTTCGTTCTGTTGCAGCTGTCGCTCGGCCCGCTTACCGGTGTGGTACTCGGCTTCGCCGGCGCACGCCTGCTGGATGCCGCGGCCGAGCGCGGCTGGGCAACCACTGCGTTCCAGGGTATCGGCATCCTCGCAATGGCCATACTCACTTACCTGGTGGCCGAGCTGATCGGCGGTAATGGCTTCATCGCCGCGTTCATCGGCGGCATGGTCTTCGGCAGTTGCCTCCGCCATCCCTGCACGTTCCTGTTCGAGTTCATGGAAACCGAAGGGCAGCTGTTGATGCTGATTACCTTCTTTGTGTTCGGCGCGGCGCTGCTGCCGGAGGCCATCGAGCATCTCGAACCTGTGTATTTCGTGTATGCGCTGCTGAGCCTGACTTTCATACGCATGCTGCCGGTGGCGATTTCGATGATCGGCGCGCGGGTCAGCCTGCCCACGCAACTGTTTCTCGGCTGGTTCGGGCCCCGCGGACTCGCATCGATACTTTTCGTCCTGCTGATAATGGAGGCAGCCGATGTGCCCCATTACGAAATGCTGTTGTCCATCACCATGATTACCGTGGCGCTGAGTACGCTGCTGCATGGAGTCACGGCCGCGCCGTTTGCCCGACGCTATGGCGCACTGAGTGCACGGATGGGGGCCTGCGCGGAGAACGAACCGGCGCCGGAGCTGCCACTGCGCGACGGCATGATGTCGACGACCGACCAGTAAAAAGGAAAAAGGAGAACGATGAAAAAAATCGCGATCAAGCAGTGGGATGACCTGGCAGACCGCGAGCCCGAGTATGCGCTGGTCGCGAACGTGGATCTGGTGGTCGTTCGCTACGACGATGCGGTTAGCGTGCTGTACGGTCGCTGCGCGCACCGGGGCGCGCTGATGGCCGACGGTCATGTGGACGGCGACAACCTGATCTGCGGCGTGCACGACTGGGACTACCGGCTCGATACCGGCGTCAGCGAGTACGACAACTCGGAAACCCTGCCGAAATTCATGGCCTGGATCGAGGGCGGCCAGGTACTGGTGGACGAAGAAGAAATTGCCGCCTGGGCGCGTGAGCATCCCCAGCCGTTCGACCGCAGCGCCTACCAGGGTGCGTACCAGGATCCCACCGGCACCGCGGACGAGCCCTACGTCAAATACATCCGCAAGCTGGCCAACGAAGGCCTGAGCAAGGTCGGACATCACGGACCGTCGTCGGCCATGGGCGTACCACGCGATCTGCTGCCGAAGTGGGACGATCTGCAGTTCGTCGTCGGCCAGTTGCACAAGCTGCCGCTGCTCGACGAGGAAGAAGTCGGTACCGGGCTGGTGATCGGGCCGCGCGCCGCCAAGCCACTGCAGCTGGATATTCCGCTGTTCGTATCGGATATGAGCTTCGGCGCACTGTCCGAGGAGGCCAAAGTCGCACTGTCACGCGGCGCCGAGCTCGCCGGTACCGGCATTTGTTCCGGCGAGGGCGGCATGCTGCCGGAGGAACAGCAGGCCAATTCACGCTATTTCTACGAACTCGCGTCGGCGCGTTTCGGATTTTCCTGGGACAAGGTGCAGCGCAGCCAGGCGTTTCATTTCAAGGGCGGACAGGGTGCGAAGACCGGCACCGGCGGGCACCTGCCCGGCAACAAGGTCAAGGGCAAGATCGCCACAGTCAGGGGCCTGGAAGAAGGCCAGTCGGCAATCTCACCGGCGCGCTTTCCGGAGTGGACCTCACTCGCGCAGTTCCGCGACTTCGCGGACGAGGTGCGTGAAAAGACCGGCGGTATCCCGGTTGGTTTCAAGCTCTCCGCCCAGCACATCGAGAAGGATCTCGACGCGGCGCTGGAAGTCGGCGTGGACTACATCATTCTCGACGGGCGCGGCGGCGGTACCGGCGCGGCGCCGCTGATCTTTCGTGACCACATTTCGGTGCCGACGATCCCGGCGCTGGCCCGTGCGCGACGACACCTGGATCGAAGCGACGCCGGCGACGTCACGCTGATCATCACGGGCGGGCTGCGCCACCCGGCAGATTTCGCCAAGGCGATGGCGCTGGGCGCGGACGGCGTCGCGGTGTCGAACGCCGCGCTGCAGGCGATCGGCTGTCTCGGCATGCGTGCCTGCCACACCAACAACTGCCCGGTCGGCATTGCTACGCAGAAGCCGCAGTTGCGCGAGCGCCTGCCGGTCGACATTGCTGCGGAAAGGCTGGCGCGCTATTTCAGCGCCGCGGTCGAACTGATGACGGTGGTCGCGCGTGCGGCCGGCCATCGCCACCTGCGCGATTTCACGGCTGATGACCTGACGACCTTCGACGTGGACATGGCCCGGCTCACCGGCGTGGCATACGGGGGCGTGGCACCGGTAAACGGCGAAACCTTGTCGTGACCGTCAGGGCATTTCCGTCGCTGGAGCCCGAGGCGATCGCGGCAACGCGCGACGCTTTACACGCCTACTCCAGGGTGCCGGGCAGCTGGCTGGAGACCTGCCGGCGGCGCCGCAAGCACTGGTGGCACATCAGTCTGCGCCCGTCGTTAAGAGGCCTGAGCACCGGCCCTGTGCACACCAGTATCCACTTCGAACTGGAACTCGACCTGCGCAACAGTCTGCTGCGGGGCGAAGTCGCCGGTGGCGGCGAACTGGTCGAGGCGCTGGATGGGCGGCCCGCCGCCGCGCTGGCAGAAAAAGTCGAAGAATTCCTGGTGGCCGAAGGCATCGCGGCGACGCCCGATACAGAGAGTTCGGATGCAGCGGTCGCCGCCGAACATCCGGGCTATTCGCCGGCGGCGGCGACTTCCATCGCCGATGCCTGGCTTTCTGTCGCCCGCGCACTCACGCGCCTGCGCGCCGAAACGCCGGAAGAAACCAGTCCTATCCAGCTGTGGCCTCACCACTTCGATCTGTCGATGCTGTGGCTGCCTGGCGAGAAGATCCCGGGCCAGGATCCGGCGGACGCGGAATACTCCGACAAGCAGATCAACATCGGTTTCACCCTCGGCGACCCAGGGATCACCGAACCCTACTTCTACCTGACTGCACATCCGCTGCCGGCGGGCTTCCCGGCGCTGTCGCTGCCGACCGGATCGGCGTGGCAGAGCGAGGGCTTCTCGGGCGTGGTAACGCTGTATCGGGATGTAGCCGGGCGAGCCGAACCGGAAAACTACCTGCTCGACCTGTGGCGCGGACTGCTGCAGGCCGGTCGCGAGCAGATGCTGAGCGGCAGTAATACCAGCCAGTAACCGGCTTATTTACCGGCCAGCAATAAAATCGAATCGTCCTCTTGCATCTTGGCGTGCCGTTCGAGCGCGAGAATCTCGAACTTGCCGCCTAGCATCTCGGCCAGGTCCCGTTCATTGTGATAGACCAGGGTCAGGTCATTGAAGTCGGCCTGCCCTTCTCCGTACCAGAATGAATGCAGGATCAGGCCCCGGTCGTTGAGGACCTCGTACTGACGATCGAAGGATTGCCGCAGCTCGTCGGCGGAGAAGTGAATCAGGGCCTTGTTCGAGAAAATAGCATCGAAACGCCGGTCGGTATCGATCGTGCGGGCGTCCAGCTGCAGCAGGTCTGCCGAGTCGTCGAGTGCGCGGTATCGGTCCAGAAACGCGCGGGAGAAATCCGAGCCTGTGACCTGAAAATGCGCGGCGAGCTTCTCGAAGTCGGTACCCGGCCCCATACCGAGCTCCAGCACCCGGGCACGCGGCGGCAGGTGGCTCGCAAGAAGCTCGACCAGCTCCGCACCGTCGTGCGTCGGCGTGAAACGCGTATAGCTGGCGACGTTTTCCGGGTTTTCGTAATAGTTCGGATCCATTATGAAAGATTAGCCGAGAAATCGACGGCGAGTCACAGCCTACCGGCCTCCCGGTGTGCTAGCGTCCGCGCCCACTTGCAGCAGACTCTTCGATGGAGGCATCCGTGCTACACAAACCACAAAGCGTATTGTTTGGCCTGATCGCGCTCATGGCTTGCCTGGCCGCTCCCGCCCAGGCCGCCACGCCGGTCCAGCTGTCCTTTTTCGGCGCCAATCTGCCCGAGGACAATGAAGTCACCGGCGTACGCTTTCCGGTCATCTACGGCCAGGGCAACGCGGCTGTTCGCGGCCTCGACCTGCAGATCGCCGCCTTTTCAGAGATGGACAGCCTGACGGGTATCAGCTTCCCGCTGCTCGTCGGCGGTGCCAACCGCATTCGCGGCGATATGACCGGTGTTGCCTGGGGGCTGTTCAACTGGCACCAGGGCCAGGACACCGGCCTGAACGTCGGTTTCGCCAACATCACCAACAACGTGAACGGCCTGAACTGGGGCGCGGTAAACGTCGCCCAGGGTTACTCCGTGGCCGATGTCGGCGCGGTCAACATCTCCGAGAAGTCGAATTTCCAGCTCTCGCTGGTGAATGTGACCGACGAGATCGACGGCCTGCAAATCGGCTTTCTGAACTGCGCGAAGAACGGCTTTCTGCCCTGCTTCGTGCTGTTCAATTTCGGCAGCAGCAACTGATTTC
>CBFCXA010000011.1:0-17088 GCA_965601985.1 uncultured Chromatiales bacterium
GCTGCAATAAGGGCCCTGGCGAGCGGACTCGGCTCCCGGAATTAAGCCAGCCCGGATCGACTGACGGCCGAGGCTCGGAAACACCACCAATGCGGCAAGAATGGCTGGCGAATTCGCATCAAAATCCACATGTTTTCTATTTCGGCTAATTCTCCCGACTTATGTCGTTATCATTCGGAATATCTACAAAGCTTGGGCATAAATATTGGAAAAAGATACATATTTTTCCACCTTCTTCGCATAAAAAGATCCGAAATAGTACTTATTATCCCACTTACGGCGCCTATAGGCCCAAATAACAATTTTTCCCAAACTTCTGGCCGTATGATCGAATAAGTGAACCCCACTTTTTTCCGCCGTCCAGCCGGACCCGCTGTTATGCTGCGGCCATGACGCCAGATGACTCGCAATGATTGGCTTGCTGCAGCGCGTTACCTCGGCCAGCGTGATGGTGGACGGTGAGACCATCGGCGAGATCGGTCGCGGCCTGCTGGTGCTGGTGGGAGTGCAGCGCGGCGATTCGCCGGCGCAGGCAAAGCGGCTGCTGGAGCGCCTGCTGGCCTATCGGGTCTTTCCGGACGACCAGGGGCGCATGAACCTTGACCTGCGCCAGGCCGACGGCGGTCTGCTGCTGGTCCCCCAGTTTACGCTGGCCGCAGACACCCGGCGCGGCAACCGTCCCGGGTTTTCCCGCGCCGCGGCACCGGAGGCAGGCGCGGCCCTGTTCGACGAGCTGGTAGAGCTGGCACGTGAAAGCTGGCCCCGGGTGGGAAGCGGGCGCTTCGGTGCCAATATGCAGGTAGCGCTGGTCAACGACGGCCCGGTCACTTTCTGGCTGGAAGTTCCACCGATTACGGACTGACGCGCAGTTTACGACTCATGTCACGGGCCCGCCCCGGTTTTGACGTATTATTAGCGGCCGGAACACGGTCGTGAAACGGCCGGCTTACATGGAGTTAGAAACATGGGTTTAGGCGGCATCAGCCTCTGGCAGCTGCTCATCATCCTGGTCATCGTGGTCCTGCTGTTCGGGACCAAGAAGCTCAGCACGCTCGGGTCCGACCTGGGCGGCGCGGTAAAGGGTTTCCGCAAGGCGATGGGTGATGCCGAGCAAGACGATGACAAAAAGCTCAAGGAACCCGACGCCGAGTTCGCCGAGACGAGCGAACAACGCGAGACGGAGCAGAATAAGGCCTCCTGACCGATATGTTCGATATCGGTTTCTGGGAAATTATCATCTTGGGCGGCATCGGCCTGATTGTGCTCGGGCCGGAACGGCTGCCCAAGGTCGCGATGCAGGTCGGGAACTGGGCGGGCCAGGCCCGGCGTATGGCGCGGCAGCTGACGACACAGATGCGCGCGGAGCTGGATACCGACATTACGCAGCCGTTCACGCCGGGCTATTCGCCCAACAAGTCGACTGATTATCAGCGTCCCGGCGTGGATGATTTGAAGCCGGGTGCGTCCGAACAAAACAACGACAGCAGTGAATCAGACACGACTCCGGAGTCGCCGGCATCCGAAAACAGTAAAGATACCGCCGACGCCGCGGGCGAACGCCAGTAAGCTGTCCCGGGCTTTAGGACGCGTGCCTGATGGCTACCGACCCGGTTAAATACGAAGAACAACCAGAAGAGGAACTCGAGGAAGCCACCCTCGTTTCCCACCTGATCGAATTGCGCCAGCGCCTGATGTGGGCGGCCGGCGCTGTACTCCTGGTATTCCTGTGCCTGGCCCCGTTCGCGGAGAAGGTATTCGAGCTGATCGCGCGGCCGCTGATGAGTGCGCTGCCGGAAAACTCAACCATGATCGCGACCCAGGTCGCGTCACCGTTCCTGACTCCGTTCAAGACCAGTCTGTTCGTCGCGCTGTTCATCGCAATGCCGGTAGTGCTCTACCAGCTCTGGGCCTTCGTCGCGCCGGGCCTGTATCGACGTGAGAAAAAGTTTGCGATTCCGCTGGTGGTGTCCAGCATCCTGCTGTTCTACTGCGGCGTCGCGTTCGCCTACTTCGTCGTATTTCCGCTGATGTTTGCGTTTTTCAACGCCGTCGCGCCGGAAGGTGTGGCGGTAATGACCGACATCAGCAGTTACCTAGATTTCATCCTGGTGATTTTTTTCGCTTTTGGCCTGGCCTTCGAAGTACCAATTGCCACGGTCATGCTGGTGGCCAGCGGCCTGACCAGCGCCGACAACCTCACGTCCAAGCGACCCTATGTGTTCCTCGGCGCCTTCGTGCTCGGCATGCTGCTGACCCCGCCCGACGTGATCAGCCAGACGCTGCTGGCCGTGCCCGTATATCTGCTGTTCGAGGCCGGCATCCTGATGTCGCGCGTGATGCTGTCCAAGCCGGAACCGGCGGCCGATGATGCCGCCAAGGAAGAGGCCAGCTAAACGGTGGCAGTCGCCAGTCCTTCGCCCGCAGACCTGCCCCAGTGGGCCGGTCACCCGGCCGGGCTGCGCAGCCTGTTCTTCACAGAAATGTGGGAGCGCTTCAGCTACTACGGCATGCGCGCGTTGCTGGTGCTGTTCATGGTCGACCAGGTCGAGTCCGGTGGCCTGGCGCTGAGCGACCCGGTCGCGACCGCGATCTACGGCCTGTATACCGCCGCCGTCTACCTGCTGGCCCTGCCTGGCGGCTGGATTGCCGACCGCTTGCTCGGCGCGCAGAAGGCCATCTGGATCGGCGGCATCGTGATAATGCTCGGCCACTTCACTCTCGCGATCCCGTCGGTCTATGCGTTCTTTCTCGGGCTGATGCTGGTCGCCTCCGGGACCGGGCTGCTTAAACCGAACATCAGCGCGGTGGTCGGCCAGCTCTACCGGCCGGGCGACGGACGTCGCGACGCCGGTTTCACGCTCTTTTATATGGGCATCAACATCGGCGCTTTCGCCGGCTCCATCATCTGCGGTTACCTGGCCGAGAACGAAGCGTTCGGCTGGCACTATGGATTCGCCGCGGCCGGCGTCGGCATGCTGTTCGGCCTGTGGCAATTCCGGCGCACGCGTGAACTGCTGGGTGATGCCGGTCTTAAACCACACCTGGATCCGGACAAGCCGGGCGACCGCGAGCGCATCGCGCAGGGCTGGCGCGTCGTCGGCACCATCGGCGCGCTGATCCTGCTGGTGCTCCTGCTGCTGGTTACCGGCGTCTGGCGACCCGACCCGGTGGCGATGTCGCGCTACACAAGCGGTGTAATCCTCGGGCTCGCCGCCGCTTACTTTGCATGGCTGTTCGCCTTCGGCGGGCTTAGCGGCGACGAAAAAAAACGCCTGGTGGTGATCATCGCGCTGTTCCTGGGTGCCGCGATGTTCTGGGCCGGTTTCGAGCAGGCAGGCTCGTCGCTGAACCTGTTCGCCGACCGTTACACCGATCGCTTCATTGGCGATTTCGAAATGCCGGCCAGCTGGCTGCAGTCGACCAATCCGATCATGATCATCCTGATTGCGCCGCTGTTCGCCGCGCTCTGGGCCTGGCTTGCCGGGCGCCATCTCGAGCCGTCGACCCCGGTCAAGTTCGGCTTCGGTCTGATCCTGCTGGGCGTGGGTTTCGGCGTGATGTTCTTCGCCGCGCGGCTGGTCGCGGTGGGCAATCCGGTGCTGCCGGTCTGGCTGATCACCACCTACCTGTTTCACACGCTGGGCGAACTGGCGCTGAGCCCGGTCGGGCTGTCTGCGACCACCAAGCTCGCGCCCCGGCGGTATGTCGGGCAGATGATGGGCGTGTGGTTCGTCGGCGCCGCGCTGGGCAATGTGCTGGCCGGTCTGCTGGCCGGCGAACTGGCCGGCGAGAACGTCGAGCAGATGCCCGAACTCTATCTGCAGATCGTCACGACCAGCGTCGGCAGCGGTATCGTGCTGCTGCTTTGCACCCCGTTTCTCCGCAAGCTGATGGGCGATGTCCACTGAGACGGAGGCCGCCTGGCAGGTCTACCTGGTGCGCTGCGCCGACGGCAGTTTCTATACCGGCATTGCCCGCGACCTCACTGCGCGCATCGACAGTCATAACCGCGGTACCGGTGCGAAGTACACGCGCGGCCGCGGCCCGGTAGAGCTTGTGTACGCCGAGCCGGCCGGAGATCGCGGCGCTGCCCAGAGCCGCGAGTGGCAACTGCGCCGTCTCAGCGCCGCGGAAAAAAGACTGCTGGCCGAACAGCAGTCGTAACAGCTCTCCAGATGCCGGTTGCATTGAAGGCCCGGCCGGCTTGCACAGATAATACGCGGCCCATTCAAACAGTCACCGGAGAGCGCCAATGGCGGCCTATATACTGGCGGTGTGCAAAGTCACCAACCCGCACGATAATTTCAAGAAATACTCGGCCCTGTCAGCCGAGCTGGTTCACAAGCATGGCGGCAAGTACATCGTGCGCGGACCGGCCAAGCGCGCTATTCACGGCGACCTGCTCGACGACAAGGTGGTGATCATCTCCGAGTTCCCGTCGATGACCGAACTCGAGGCCTTCGTCGACAGCGACGAATACCAGAACGAAATCGCGCCGCTGCGCGAAGGCTCCGGCGTCTACCATTTCGCCGCTTACGAATCGCCTGCGCCTGCCTGACGGCGCGACGCTCAGTCGGCGTCCGGCACCACCATGAAGGTGCCCTCGGTTTCGGCAACCAGCTCGTCGCTGTCCTTGCGGCGCGCTTCGCCACGCAATACGGCAAGGCGCCCCTTGCGCTTGATCAGGCGGCCCTCCAGTTGCAGCGTCGTACCCAGCGGGACCGGCTGGCGGTAGCGGATCTCGCATTTCGCGGTATGCGCGCGCTCGCCGCTCAGAAACAGCCAGTTGGCCATCACGTCGTCGAGCAGGCTGTAGAGAATGCCGCCGTGTGACTGGTTGTCGTAACCGGCGTGCCACTGACCGGGCGTGAACTCGGCGCGGCAGATATCGTCGTCCATCCGGAAGTCCACCTGCAGGCCTTCGGGATTGTCCGGTCCGCAGACGAAGCAGGCATTGGCATCCGGTCGACCGCGTTCGTCGCTCATTGTTCCACACCCCTGCCGTCGGCCGAACGGCGCATTGAATGAACTCCGTGCATACCTCATTCTATGCCAAGCGGAGCGCACATCATGGCCTACGACCCGGACAACATTTTCGCAAAAATTCTGCGTGGAGAAATGCCGGCGCACCTCGTGCACGAGGACGAACGCACGGTGACGATTCTCGACGTGATGCCGCAGGCCGACGGCCATTGTCTGATCCTGCCGCGCTCCCCGGCCGAAGATTTTTTTGCCCTGTCCGATGCCGATGCAGCCGCGGTGATGCGCGCCGGACGCACGGTCGCCGAAGCACTCCGCAAGGCCTTCGATGCCGACGGCATACGCGTCATGCAATTGAACGGCGAGGCGGCCGGGCAGACCGTGTTTCACTATCACCTGCACGTGATTCCCTGCCACCGCGACCAGGGGCTGAAGAGTCACGCGCGCGGGATGGCCGATCCGGACGTGCTCGCCGGTCACGCGGAGCGGATTCGTGCGGCGCTGGGATAACGCCGGGACGCAGCTTGTCCCGGCGCGCTTAAGGCCACGCCGCTGCGGGGCTCAATCGCTGCGGTCGCTGTCACCCGCCGCCGGCCAGTAGCGAATTTTTTCGACGGTGATCACGCCCTTGTCGACCACGTTGTCCAGCAACGCGAGAAAAGCTTCGATCTTCTCTTCACTGTCGACCATCTCGACCACCAGCGGCAGGTCGGTACTCAGTCGCATTACCCGCGAGGTATGCACGCGACCGTCCGCGCCGAAACCTTCCATGCCGCGCAGCACGGTCGCACCGGCCAGGCCCTCGGCGTGCGCGCGATCGATCAACCACTTGTACAGCGGCTCGCCTTCGCAGCGGTCAGCCTCGCCGACGAATGCGCGCAACAGCAAGCCCTGCTGGAATTCCATCCGATGCTCCTTCAAATCAACCGCGCGGCCGTGTAGCCCAGCACCGCCGCGGACAGGCCCAGCGCCATCTGCAGCAGGCAGTTCAGTGCCGCTTTGAGTATCGCGCCGTCCTGCACCAAGCCGAGCGTCTCCAGCGCGAAGGACGAGAAAGTCGTGAAGCCGCCGAGTACGCCGACCATCAGGAACAGGCGCTGGCCGGCATCCAGCGCCTGGCGCTGATCGGCCAGGCCGCCGAGCAGACCGATCGCCAGGCAACCGAGCACGTTGACCGCGAGCGTACCGACCGGAAAGCCACCCATCGGGGCGAGCCGCTGCGCCAGGCCGCCCAGCAGGAAACGAAGCGCCGAGCCGATGAAACCGCCCAGTCCCACATACAGGATCTGCTGCAGCATCAGGGGCCCTGACGCGCAGTAGTGACGGGGCCTGAGTCGACCAGTTCGCTTAGCGGAACCAGGTCGAAGCCTTCGCGATCGAGCTCAGGCAAGTAGCGCTCGAGGAAGTCCAGCGTCAATTCGTAGGGATGGCCTATCGCGATCACCTCGCCATACAGGCGGGCGCGGTTCTTTAGTCGCGCGAACTGGTCCGCGACCGCGTCCCAGCTGACTTCACTGTCGAGAAACACGTGGCGACGGGCGGCCGGCACGCCATACTCCCGTGCCAGCCGCAGCGCCACACTCGACGACGTGGTGTAACTGTCGACGAAATACAGGTCGCCGCGCCGGCCGAGCTCCTGCATCAGCCAGGCCATATGGCCAGGATGCTGCGTCAACAGGCTGCCCATGTGGGTATTGACGCCGTCCGCGTGCGGCACGGACGCAAGGTTAGCGCTGAGAATTCTCGCCAGCTGGCTGTACGTATTGTCGATATCGATACTGCCCATGCCGAGCGGCATCAGCTGTTCCACCGGCTGCAGCGGCAGATGCAGCAGCACCTGCTTGCCGGCCGCGTTCGCCTGCACCGCAAGCTGCCGTGAATAGGGCGTATGCGGCAGGATCGCGCAGGCCACGGGCCCGGGCAGCGCGATCACCCGCTCGCCCGCGGATTTCAGATAACCGAGGTCGTCGATGATGATGCCGATGCGCGGACGCGGTTCGTCGGCCGCAGCTACAACGGACAGCAGAAGCAGGATTACGGCGACGCCGGCAGTAAGTCGACGCGCGGCCACCAGGGCTGGTTCAGTCAGCTTTGCTCTGCAGGACCCGGCCGCCGCGCAGCACTTCCAGCGCCTGGCGCAGCTGGCCGTCGGTCTGCAGCAACGCCGCGCCGGCCTCCGTGTTGTGCTCTGTGGCGGCAGCCAGCGCATCGGCCAGCGTAGTGTCTTCCAGCGGCAGGTCCGGCGTGATGCCCTGGCCGTGGATGGAATCGCCGGATGGCGTGAAGTAGCGGGAGGTGGTCAGCTTGATGGCCCGGCCGTTGGACAGCGGCATCACCGTCTGCACCGAACCCTTGCCGAAAGTCTGGCTGCCCATCACCGTCGCGCGGTCATGGTCCTGCAGTGCGCCGGCAACGATCTCGGATGCCGACGCGGTGCCTTCGTTGACCATCACCACCACCGGCGCGCCGTCGAGCAGGTCGCCCGGACGTGCCTCGTGGGAGAAATTCGATTCGCGGCCCCGACCGCTCGCACTCACGATCACACCGCTGTCTAGAAACGCGTCGGAGAGTTCTACCGCAGTATCCAGCACGCCGCCGGGATTGTTGCGCAGGTCAAGTATCAGGCCGGTCAGCCCGCCGGGGCTGGCGCGCTCCATCTCGGCAATCGCGCGGCGCACGTCACGATAAGTCGTTTCGCTGAAGTGCGTGATGCGCACGTAGCCGTAGCCCGGCTCCAGCAGTTCGCTGCGCACGCTGCGCACCTGCACGTGGCTGCGGATGATCTCGAAGTCGATCGGCTCGGGGTCATCGCCCCGGACTACGCCGATCACGACCCGGGTGCCCGGCTTGCCGCGCATCCTGCCGATGGTGTCGTCGACGCTGTGCTCGCTGACCTCGACGCCGTCGATGCTGACGATTACGTCGCCCGGCTCGATGCCGGCCAGCTGCGCCGGTGTGCCATCGATCGGCGTGACCACCAAGACTTCACCGCCGTTCATGCTGATTTCCAGACCGACGCCCGAGTAGTTGCCCGTCGTGCTGATGCGGATTTCTTCGTATTGCTCGTTGTCGAGGAACTGGGAATGCGGGTCGAGGTCGGTGACCATGCCGCGCACCGCCGCTTCGATGAGCGTGCGGTCATCTACCGGCTCGACGTATTCCTGGCGCACGCGCTCCAGAACTTCGGCCAGCAGGCGGGCCTCCTCCCACGGGAGGCTCTCTTCTTCCTGAGGGAGCGAGCGCTCGGCGAGGACACCCCCGCCGAGCGACAGGCTCAGACCCAGCACGGTGCCGACCAGCAGCACCAGCAAACTTCTATACCGGAATGACATCTAACCCCGACACGGTTGGAAGTCTTTGACGAACATAGCATAACTGCCGAACCCTGGGTATCGACGCAGGTCGCGGCAGCCGGAGTCCGTCAACAAGGATCCAGACCTTTAAGAAACAGTAACTTAGCGTCGCATCCAGCGCCGCGGATCGACCGGACGGCCGTTGCGGCGGATCTCGAAGTACAGGGCCGGCCGGGCCTGGCCGCCGCTGTCGCCGACATGCGCGATGACTTCACCCGGCGCGACCCAGTCGCCGACCTCGCGCAGCAGGTCCTGGTTGTGGGCGTACAGCGTCATGAAGCCGTCGCCATGATCGATGACCGCCAGCAGGCCCATGCCCGACAGCCAGTCGGCGAATACCACCCGACCACGGTGCACCGCCTTCACCTCGGCGCCGCTGTCCGCGGCGATCAGCTGGCCCTGCCAGCGTAACTGGCCGTCGGCGCGTTTCTGGCCGTAGCGCTGCAGCGCCTTGCCCTGGACCGGCCAGTCCATCTCGCCCCGGCGCGCGACGAAGCCGCCATCGTCGCCGACCGGCAGATCGGCCAGCGCGCGCGTGAGTTCTTCGACCAGTTCGCGCAGCTGCTCAGCCTGGCCCTCCAGCATCGAGACTTCGCCCTGCCCGGCCGCGATGTCGCGATCTAGCCGGGCGATGATGTCGCGCCGTTGCGCTTCGACCGCCGCCAGTTCTTCGGCGCGCTTCGCCTGGGACTGCCGCAGGACCGCCAGCCGCGCCGCCTGCTCCGCCGCTGCAGCCTGCGCGCTGCGCAGGGACTCCAGGCGCGCGCGTATCGCCGCAACCGCTTCGCTGCGGGCTGCGTCCAGGTAGCTGAAATAGACCAGCTGCCGGGCGCCGGCGATCGGGTCGTCGCCCGACAGCAGGATGCGCAGCCACTCTTCCCGGCCGGCGGTATAGGCCAGGCGCAATTGCCGCCCCAGCGCCGCGCGTTCTCCGGCCAGTTCTGCGGCGCGCCGGTTTACGTTCCGTTCGAGTTCGGTCAGTCGGGTACGGGCCTGGCTGAGTTGAGTATCCAGGCGATCGAGTTCACGCCGCGCGGCCTGCCGATCGCGTTCGACCTGCTGCAGGGCCGCGGCCGCGCTGCCCCGGTTGCTGCGTTGCTCGGCCAGCTGCTGTTCGAGCGACCGGATCCGCTGTCTGAGTGTTTTCAGCTCGCGCTGCGCAACGGCCGGATCGTCGGGTTGCGGGGTCGCCGGCAGCGGGCACAGCAGGATCAGTACCAGGCAGACGCGCAGGGCAGTCATGGCTTAAGAGTGTACCGGTCTGTGGCCTCGGGGCGGGTATAATCTGCCGCCCTTTGAGAGCACGCAGACCCGGACCAGGCACAG
This sequence comes from uncultured Chromatiales bacterium, assembly GCA_965601985.1. Classification (GTDB taxonomy): domain Bacteria; phylum Pseudomonadota; class Gammaproteobacteria; order Steroidobacterales; genus J054. The sequence goes on from CBFCXA010000011.1 coordinate 9,660, forward strand.
ATACGGCATGGATCAGCTAATCGAATTCGCCAGTAATAACGCACTGCTGGTCGGCGGTACCGTGCTGATGGCGATCGCGGTCCTGATTTACGAGCTCCGCCAGCGCGCGCAGTCGGTCTTCGAGGTCACGCCGGTCCAGGCCGTGCAGCTGATCAACCGGCAGGGTGCGCGGGTGCTCGATATCCGCGACCAGGACAAGTTTTCCGGCGGCCATATCGCCGGCGCGCTGAACCTTCCCGGCGGCAAGATCGGCGATGCCCAGGGCAAGAAGCTCAAGAAGAACAAGCCGGTCGTGGTGGTCTGTGACAACGGCGTAAGCAGCTCTCGCTGCGTCGAGCCGCTGCGCAAGGAAGGTTTCGAGAGCACCTTCAGCCTGCAGGGCGGGCTGGGCGCCTGGCAACGCGACAACCTGCCGCTGGTCAACGGCAAGTCGTCCTGAAAGCGGCGTACGCGCATGAGCGAAGCCCCGAAAGTCGTGATCTATTCGCAGATGTTCTGCGGTTACTGCTCGGCGGCGCGCGCATTGCTCGATGACAAAGGCGTCGGCTACGAGGAAATCGACATCACCATGAAGCCGCAGCTGCGACTGGAGCTACGTGAGCGCACCGGCCGACGGACGGTGCCACAGATTTACATCGGCGACCGCCACGTCGGCGGCTACGACGACCTCGCTGCGCTGGATACGTCGGGGGAACTCGACCAGCTGCTGGCCGGTGGCTGAAAAATTCGGAGACAGACGACATGAATGAGACCAACGGCGGCGGCAACGGTAGCAACGGCGGCGGACAACCGAGCGCGGAGCGCCAGTTCCTACTCCAGCAGCTCTACGTGAAGGACCTGTCCTTCGAGGCGCCGAACGCGCCGACGATATTCGCCAGCGAGAGCGGCGAACCGGACGTGCAGCTGAACCTCAAGAACTCGCACAGCCGACTGGATGACAATCGCTTTGAAGTCGTGCTGCATATCAACGTGCACGCGAAGCTGAACGATCGCTCCGTGTTCCTGGTCGAGATCGACCAGGCCGGCGTGTTCTATGTCAACGGCTACGACGATGCCGAAGTGCGCCGGCTGCTGGGCATCTTCTGCCCGAACACGCTGTTTCCATACGCGCGCGAAGCGGTGTCTTCGATCGTCAGCAAGGGCGGCTTCCCGCCGCTGGTGCTGCAGCCGATCAACTTCGACGCGCTGTACGCCCAGGCCGAACAGAAAGAAGCGGCGGCCGGCTGAGCGGGATTCGCGTGACCGGCCCGGCCGACATCGCGGTACTCGGCGCCGGCTCCTGGGGCACGGCGCTGGCGGTGCAGTTGTCGCGCGGCGGCCAGCCCACCACGCTGTGGGGCCGCGCCGAGGACGAACCCGAGCGCATGGCCACGGAAGGCTGCAATGCACGCTACCTGCCGGGCGTCGAGTTTCCGCAGGCGCTGAACGTCGACGCGGATATCGAGCGCGTGATCCGGAACCATCGCGACCTGCTGATCGTCGTGCCCAGCCACGCTTTTCGCAGCGTTGCGAAACAGCTGGCCGGTACGCTGGGCAGCCACCAGCGGGTTGCCTGGGCGACCAAGGGTTTCGAGCAGGACAGCGGCCTGTTGCCGCACCAGGTCGCACGCGAAGAGCTCGGGCCGGATACTCCGCTCGCGGTGCTGTCGGGCCCGACCTTCGCCCGCGAGGTGGGCGCCGGGCTGCCGAGCGCAATGACCGTGGCTGCAACCGGCGCGGCGTTTGCCGAAGCTCTCGCCACGCGCTTATCCGATCAGAGTTTTCGCGCGTATACCTCGGAGGACCTGACCGGCGTGGAAGTCGGTGGTGCGGTCAAGAACGCCATCGCGATCGGCGCGGGCCTGTCGGACGGCCTGGGCTACGGCGCCAACACGCGCGTCGCGCTGATCTGCCGCGGCCTGGTGGAGATGACCCGACTCGGCATCCGGCTCGGCGCGCGCGCGGAGACCTTCATGGGCCTGTCCGGTATGGGCGACCTGGTGCTCACCTGCACCGACGACCAGTCGCGCAACCGGCGCATGGGCTTAGGCCTGGCGGCCGGTCGCAATCGCGAGGAGGTCGCGGCGGAAATCGGCCAGGTGGTGGAGGGCGTGTATGCCGCGCGCGCGGTGCACCGGGTGGCCGAGCGCGAAGGCGTGGAGATGCCCATCGTCGAGCACGTCTACCGCATTCTCTACGAAGACATGTCAGTGGCGGATGCGGTCATGAGCCTGATGACCCGGTCGCTGAAACCCGAAGCCGAGCTGCTGCTCGAGCCGTCGCCGCATGGCGGGGTATTCCCCGAAGACAGCTAGCCGCCGCCGGCAAACCCGAGCTGCCGCCAGGCCTCGTAGATGACGATGGCGGCGGCATTCGAGAGATTCAGGCTGCGATTGCCCGGCCGCAGCGGCAGACGCAGGCAGGCATCTTCCCCCAGACCATCCAGCACTGCCCGGGGTAATCCGCGGGTCTCCGGGCCCAGCAGAAAGGCATCGCCGTCGGTATAGCGAACGTCGGTGTAACCACGCGTGCCTCGCGTACTGAGCGCAAACAATCGCCGTGGCCCGAGCGCGCTCAGACAGGCGTCCAGGTCATCATGCACGGCAAGCTCGGCATACTCGCGATAATCGAGCCCGGCGCGCCGCAGCTGTTTGTCGTCGAGCGCGAAACCCAGCGGCCGGATCAGGTGCAGCCCGGCACCGGTATTGGCGCAAAGGCGTATTATATTGCCGGTATTCGGCGGTATCTCGGGCTGGTACAGGATCAGGTGAAACATCGTTAATGGGTGAGCAAAGCGACAAGTTGAAGCTGGAATTCTGCGGGCTCAGCTTTGCTTCACCGATCGTGCTGCTGTCCGGCTGCGTGGGCTTCGGCGAAGAGTACACGCGCGTGGTCGGCTTCTCGAACCGCCAGGTCGGCGCCATCGCGCTCAAGGGCACGACGCTGGCACCGCGACTCGGCAACCCGTCGCACCGGATTTACGAGACGCCCAGCGGCATGCTGAATGCGATCGGGCTGCAGAATCCCGGCGTGGATAAAGTCGTGAACGACATCCTTCCGGAACTCGACTTCAGCGAGACGCGTTTCCTGGCCAATGTCTGCGGCTCGACCGTGGAGGAATACGCAGAGATCTGCCGTCGCTTCGACGACTCGCCGATCGACGGCATGGAAATCAATATTTCCTGTCCGAACGTGAAGGAAGGCGGCGTTTCTTTCGGCAACTATCCCGAATCCTCCGCGCAGGTGGTGGCTGCCTGTCGCGCTGCCACGGACAAGCCGATCATCGCCAAGCTGTCGCCCAACCAGACCGACATTCGCGACAATGCGCGACGCTGCATCGAAGCCGGCGCCGACGGCCTCGCGGTAATCAACACGATTACCGGCATGGCCATCGATGTGGAGGCGCGCGAGCCGATCATTGCCAACGTGCAGGGCGGCCTGTCGGGCCCGGCCATCAAGCCGATCGCGCTGCTGAAGGTCAAAGAGGTCTACGAAGTGGCCGGTCCGCTGGGTATTCCGATCATCGGCCAGGGCGGCATCGGTAACGCGCGCGATGCGCTGGAATTCATCATCGCCGGTGCTACTGCGGTCGGCGTCGGAACTGCGCTGTTCTATGACCCGCTGCTGTGCGAGCAGATCAACGACGGCATCGCCGACTACCTGGACCGGCACGATCTGGCCGGGGTTTCCGAACTAATCGGCAGCCTGCGGCTTGAAGCACCGCAGCTGGCTGCCTGCGGCTAGTCGTCCAGCCCCAGCTCGCGAATTTTCCGCGTCAGGGTATTCCGGCCCCAGCCGAGCAGGCGGGCCGCATCCTGCCTATGGCCGCGGGCGCGCGTCAGGGCCGTGCGGATCAGCGCCCGCTCGAACTCCGGCGTCGCAGTTTCCAGCAGCGCCGGGGCATCCGGAAGATCCAGCTGCCGTTCGGCCCAGCGCGAGAGTTCGCCCGCCCAGTCGAGCTTGTCGCTGCGCGGCGTGCGGCCGCCCAGCTCGGCCGGTATGTCTTCGGGCTGGATTATCGGGCCTGGCGCGGTAACGGTGAGTCGACGACAGGCATTGACCAGCTGCCTCACGTTGCCGGGCCAAGCGAACGCCTGCAGGAGTGCCAGCGCCTCGGAACTGATCCCCTTCGGGTCTTCGCCGAGTTCTGTTGCGGCCTTGTTCAAGTAGTAGTTGAACAACAGCGGGATGTCTTCGCGCCGATTTCGCAGCGGCGGCGTTTCGATATGAATCACGTTCAGTCGGTGAAACAGATCTTCGCGAAAGCGTCCGTTCTCGACGGCTACAGACAGGTCCTGGTTGGTTGCGGCAATCACGCGCACGTCGACGCGAATCGGCATCTGCCCGCCGACGCGATAGAACTCGCTCTCGGCCAGCACGCGCAGCAGGCGCGTCTGCAGTGCCGGTGACATGTCGCCGATCTCGTCGAGAAACAGCGTGCCACCATCGGCCTGCTCAAAGCGCCCGATCCGCCGACTCTCCGCCCCGGTGAAAGATCCGCGCTCGTGACCGAACAGCTCCGACTCGAGCAGCTCGGCGGCAATGGCGGTGGTGTTCAGCGCGACGAAAGGCTGCCCGGCGCGCGGGCTGTTCTCGTGCAGCGCGCGGGCGACCAGTTCCTTGCCGGTGCCCGACTCGCCGGTGACCAGCACGTTCATGCTGGTGCGGGCCAGCCGCCCGATGGTGCGGAATACATCCTGCATCGCCGGCGCATGGCCGATCATCGTCGGCATCGGTGAATCGCTGGCGGGCATCCGGCTGTCGTTGCTGGCGCCACGCCGCAGCGCACGCGATACCAGGGCGACCGCCTCGTCGACGTCGAAGGGCTTGGGCAGGTATTCGAACGCACCGCCGCTGTAAGCGGACACCGCGCTGTCGAGGTCGGCATGCGCGGTCATCACGATGATCGGAAACGCATATCCGCGCTGCTCGATCTGCTCCATCAGCTGCATGCCGTCCATGCCCGGCATGCGCACATCCGTGATCAGAAGATCGGGCTGTTCCTTGGGCAGCTGCGCGAGCAGTTCGCTGGGCGAGGCAAACAGCCGCGTGCCGATATTCTCCGCGCGCAACGCCCGGTCCAGCACCCAGCAGACCGACTCGTCGTCGTCCACCACCCAGACACGCTCCGGCCTCATTGCCATGTCAGCTCTCCAGCGGAAGGCGCAGGCTGAAAACTGTGCGCCCGGGTTCCGATTCGAATTCGATCAGCCCGCCCTGGCGATTGACCAGGTCCTGGGCAAGCGGCAGGCCGAGGCCGGTGCCGCCTTCGCGGCCGGTCACCAGCGGGAAAAACAGCGAGTCGCGCAACTCCTCGGGCACGCCCGGCCCGTCGTCCTCGATCTCTACGCTCATTACCAGGCGGTGTCGCGTATCGCCGAGCGTGAAGCTGGTCAGCGCGCGGGTGCGGAATACGATGTTGCCGCTGAGCCCCACCGACTGCACCGCATTGCGCCCAAGATTCAGCAGCGCCTGGATCAGCAGGTCATGGTCGCCGATCAGTTCCGGCAGGCTCGGATCGTAATCGCGGTACAGGCCCACGGAATCGGACACATCGTTTTCCAGCAGCAGCACCACGCGCTCGAGCAGCTGGTGGATATTGACCGGCTCCTGCGCCGGCTCGCGCGACGGACCGAGCAGACTGCTGGTCAGCGCAACCAGCCGATCGGCTTCGCGAATGATCACCTGGGTGAACTCCAGCTGATCGGGGTCTTCCAGCTCACGCTCGAGCAGCTGCGCCGCGCCGCGCAGCCCGCCGAGCGGATTGCGCACCTCGTGTGCGAGCTGGCGAATCATCTGGCGGCTGGCGCGCAACTGGCTGGTCAGCGCTTTTTCACGATCCAGCTGACGCAACTGACTGGTATCGAGTATCTCGACTACCACGGCCTGAGAACCGGCATCGGGCAGTGGCGACACGCGACAAGAGGTCAGCAGCGGCTGGCGATCCAGCGTGGCGAACTGCAGCTCGAGGTTCTGGCCGAAACTCTGGCCAGAATCGAGCGCGCGTGCGATCAGTTCCTGGAGTTCGTCCAGCCCGGGATCCAGTGCTGCAACCCTGCGACCGGCGACCTGGCGCTCGCTGTGGCCGAGCAACAGCTCGGCGGCGGGATTGATCAGGGAAATGCGCGCTTGCGCGTCTACCACAATGATGGCGGTAGACAGATGCTCGAGCAGTCGGGCCGGGTCTAGCCGCCGCCGCCCCGATTCAGGATCGAAGTCTGCTGAACCGCGAAGGTCCTGGGCGGGCTCTCGATAAGCAGCTGGCCGTTCTGGTCGCGCACGTTCGCTTTCAACACGTGAACGCCGCGGTAGACCTCCGACAACCTGGCTTGCATGCTGCCCGGCTGCAGGCCCGCCACCGGTTCCCCGTCCAGGAGCAACTCGACGCTGTGACCCCGCTGCAGCCTCGGATCCAGCCGCATGGACACGTCGAGCTGACCCTCGATGTTCCACAGCACTTCCTCCTGGGTCGGACTGAGAATCTCGAGCGAGCGGTAGCTGAACGGAGCTTCCGTTTCTTCTACCGCTGCGCTGCGACTCCTCCGCGGTTCGACCTTCGGCGTACCCAATTGGCCCTGCGGTCGAATCTCGACACGCTGGGCGCCCTCCATCGGGCGGTCCGAATAATGTACCTGGCCCTGATCGTCGACCCAGCGGTACACCTCGGTGCCGTTAGCGACCGCGGCAAACAGTCCGACAGCTATTAACAAAAGGCTGCGCATATACCCAATGTAGCGCAACCGACCGTACCGGACTAGCGCGGACCCGGTAATTTGTGACCGGGCCCGCGCTCCGGTACCTGGCTAGAGCCCCTAGAGGCTGTAATACATTTCGAACTCGACCGGATGCGTCGTCATGCGCAAGCGGGTCGTTTCTTCGCGTTTGAGCTCGAGATAGCCTTCGAGCAGTTCCTGTGAGAACACGCCGCCCGCGGTCAGGAAGTCGTGATCGGCTTCCAGCGCATCCAGCGCCTCATCGAGGCTGAAGGCCACGGTCTGCAGCGCCGCTTCTTCTTCCGGCGGCAAGTCGTACAGGTCCTTGTCCATCGGCTCGCCCGGGTGGATCTTGTTCTGGATCCCGTCGATACCGGCCATCATCATCGCGGTGAACGCCAGGTACGGGTTCGCCGTGCTGTCCGGGAAGCGCACCTCGATGCGGCGTGCCTTCGGGTTGGCGATGTACGGAATGCGTACCGAGGCAGAGCGGTTGCGTGCCGAGTAAGCCAGCAGCGTCGGTGCCTCGAAGCCCTTGACCAGACGCTTGTAGCTGTTGGTGCTGGCGTTGGAGAACGCGTTGATGGCACGCGCGTGCTTGATGATGCCGCCGACGTAGTGCAGAGCGGTTTCGGACAGGCCGGCGTAGGCATCGCCGTGGAATACGTTGGTGTCACCTTTCGCAATTGACTGGTGCACGTGCATGCCGTTGCCGTTGTCGCCGACGAGTGGCTTGG
>CBFCXA010000012.1:0-17077 GCA_965601985.1 uncultured Chromatiales bacterium
TGAAGACAGCCCGGTACCGAAGTCATCCAGCGCGAATTTGCAGCCCAGCTCCTTGAGCGCATTGATGAAGCGGCTGGCCTGCGCATAGCTGGCAATCGCGGCGGTCTCGGTGATCTCGAAACAGATCTTGGTCGCATCCAGCCCACTGTGCTGGAACTGCTGGACGACGTAGGGCAGGAAGTCGTCATCGGTCAGGCTCTGTCCGGACAGGTTGATCGAGCATAAAGACAGGCACTCGCGCTCGTCGGCTTCCGATACCAGCCAGCGGAAGGCCTGGCGCACCACCCAACGATCGATACTGGGAGTAATGCCGTAACGTTCCGCAGCGGAAATGAACAGGTCCGGCGATACCAGCTTGCCGTTCTCGTCGCGCATGCGCAGCAGCAGCTCGTAGTGCGCACCCTCGTCGGTGACCTGCAGCGGCTGGATGGTCTGCCGGAAAAGTTCGAAGCGATTCTCTTCCAGCGCATTGTTGATGCGCGCGGCCCACTGCATCTCGCGGCGGCGACGCATCAGGTCGATGTCGTTGTCCTGGTAGCTGTAGATGCGGTTGCGGCCCGCTTCCTTGGCCGCCTGGCACGCGCTGTCGGCGGCACTCAGCAGGCCGGCGACGTCCTCGGACTCGGCCGTGATCGGCACCACGCCGATACTGATGCCGAGCGAGAAACTGCGCTCGTCCCAGGTGAACTTGTGCTCGCGGATCGCCTCGCGCAGCGCATCGGCTGTGCGAATAGCCTCGTCCAGGTTGCAGCTTTCCAGCAGCAGGCCGAACTCGTCGCCGCCCAGTCGGGCCAGCGTGTCGCGCCATCGGATCTTGGCCTTGAGCAGCGCACCGAGCTGGCTCAGCAGCGCGTCACCGGCCGAGTGACCACAGGAGTCGTTGATGATCTTGAACTGGTCGAGGTCCAGGTAGCAGAGCGTGTAGGACGTCTCCCCGGCCTTCGCGCTCTTCAGCGCGCGCTCCAGCCGGTTTTCGAACTCGCGTCGGTTGACCAGGCCGGTCAGGATATCGTGACTGGCGTGGTAGCTGAGCCGGCGGTTCAGCTCGCGCGCCTCGCTTACATCGTGGAACACCAGCACACCGCCGGTCACGTCACCTTTGTCGTCGCGAATCGGTGACGCGGTGCTCTCGATGTAGATCTCGTTGCCGTCGCGACGGATCAGCAGCGTCGGCCGCACCGACTTGATCGCGCGATTGCGGCGGATCGACACGGCCAGCGGATTCTCCAGCGGTTCGCAGGTCTCTTCGTGGAAGCCGCGGAAGATATGGTCTATCGCCCGGCCGGTCGCGTCGTCGACACGCCAGCCGGTCAGCTCTTCAGCCACCGGGTTCAAATACTCGACGTTGCATTCGGCATCGGTGGTCACCACGCCATCACCGATCGACTGCAGCGTAATCTGAGCGCTCTCCTTTTCGCGGAACAGCGCCTCCTCGTAGACCTTCTGCTCGGTGATGTCGGTCTCCACACCCAGCAGTCGGCGCAGGCGGCCCCGTTCATCGACCAGGCCCTTGGCCCGGCATTGCACCCAGCGCCACTCGCCATCGCTGCGACGCATGCGGTGCACGCTCTCGAAGATCTCGGTGTTGCCGGCCAGGTGGTCACGCAGCTTGGCCTGCACTTTCGCCAGGTCGTCGGAGTGCACCAGCCGCCGCCAGTCCGGTGCGGAGCGCGCGAGTTCGTCCTCGCTGTAGCCCATGATCGCGCGCCAGCGCGGCGAGAAACTCATGGTGTTGGACAACGCGTCGAAATCCCAGGTGCCGTCATTGGCCGCCTGGATCATCACCTGGTCGCGCTCCTGCATCAGCTCGATCGAGCGGGTGTCACGCAGGCGTGTCAGGCCGGACGCGAAACTGGAACCTACCAGCTTCAGCAACAACTGATGATCGGCGCTCCAGCCAGGCTGCGGTTGTCCGTAACAGAAAGCCAGGAACCCGGCCGGTCGGCCGTGAATTACGAAGCCGGCGATCTGCACGGCGGCCACGTGCAGCGAGGCCCAGCGCGCCGCGTCGACCTGCTGACTGTTGCGGGGTGACGAGGTATCGGCAATGCCGAGCAGGCGCAGGTGCTTGAACTCCTGCTCGAGCCAGGGCATTTCGGTCAGCGACGTTCCGGCCAGCACCGCGGGGTTGCCGGGCGCAAATGGCGAGCAGGAGGCATAGACATGCTCGAACACCTGCTCGTTCTCGTCCAGCAGCGCGATACACACGGCGTCACAGGCGACGACATCGCGCAGCACTTCGAGACTGCGCTCGATCTGCGTATCCGGTTTGCCTTCATCGAGGTTCTGCAGGTCGACGGCCAGCTTGGTCAGCACTACGTCGAGGCCGCCCAGGCTGCGGCCGTCCTGCAGCGCACGATGCAGGCCGGTCAGGGTCGAGCTGTGATCCAAGGCCGTGGTCTCCGTTCGCGGGGCACCCGTTTACCCCGGGAGTGAGTCTTCATTCTGACAGGTAATTCTGCAAATACAAAGTAAGTTTATGTAATTAATGGCATTCAGCCTGTAGCAGAGCCGCTGCCGCCGCGCATCGACGCCGGCAGAATCTTCAACAGGTGAAGCAGGTTATTGGTCGTCCAGTACAGGACCATTCCGGCCGGGAAAGTGTAAAAAAGAACGAAGAAGGCGGCAGCCATCAGGTAGAGCTTGAGCTGCTGCTGGCGCTCCAGGGCCGGCGTCAGGTCCGGCTGCGCCTGCAGCATCGACGCCAGCAGCGTGAAGCCGGTCATGAGAAACGGCAGCAGGTTCAACTGGCCGCCGAAGAACGGCAGCACGAATCCCAGCGGCGCAATCCGATCCGGCTTGGCCAGGTCTTCGATCCACAGGAAGCCCGCTTCGTTCAGCGCGAAGTTCTCGCCGAGCATGTCGAAAGCGGCGATGAAAATCGGAATCTGGATCAGGAAGCCGGCCAGGCTGCGCAGCGTGTACATCGGGTGCACGCCCTGCTCCTCGTAGACCTTCAGTACGCGATTGTGCGCCTCCTCGCCTTTGTACTGGCGTTTTATCGCGTCGAGCTTCGGCTGCAGCAGCGCCTGCGTGCGGTTGACCTCGGCCTGCCAGGCATCGGCGATGCGCGTCAGCGGGTACATCAGGATTTTCACGCTCAGCGACAGCAGGATGATCGCCAGCCCCGGGTTGCCGACCAGCTGTTTAATCCAGCCCAGCAACACCAGCATGCCGACGCACAACCAGCGCAGCCAGTCCCACAACGCCGCGAACAGCATCTCGCGCAGCACCGGATCGACCTGGCCCAGGCGGTGCCAGTCGACCGGTCCCGCATACAGTCGCAGGGTCGCACCGGCGGCCGGCACGAACGCGACCCGGGGCCGGTTTTCCGCCAGCGCCTCGGCCTGCAGTATCGGTATGTCGCTGTCGGAGGAGACCAGCAGTGCCCAGAAGCGCTGACGAATGCCACCCCACTCCCCCGCGGCCATGCCGCTGACGGCAGCCGCGTCTTCGTCAAGCAGGTCTTGCTGTCCATCGGCCGACAGCAGGACCGCCCGCACGCGGGAATAGATCACCCCGAATCCGGGCAGGGTCTCGGGGATGAATGCCTGGCCGCCAGCCCAGGCGAGCCCCAGGCCGTCAGGCAGGTCCAGTTGCGCCTCCAGCGCACCGCTTGCCGGATCCAGCCGATAGCGATGGCTGCGATAGCGTCCGGCCAGCGGCTCCTGCGAGCGCAGCGTCACACCGTCGGCGTCCTGATCGACGTCGTAACGGGCAGCGGCAAACTCCACAGCCAGCCCCGGGTTCGCGGGCGCATGCCAGGCGAGGGTCGTACCACCCTCGCCGCCCAGCAGTTCGGCGCGGCGCGCGGCGGCGGACGTGCATTCCGGTTCGCAGGCCAGCCAGCGCGACGGCAGACCGGAGGCGAACTCGATGCGCGCGAGCGCGCTGCTTAGCATCGGGGCTGGTTCATCGGCCGCGGCTGACGTGGCGAGCACGCACAGCAACATTAAAGCCAGGCAGCGGCAGAAACTCAACGGAAGAAACGGCGCATTGCCGCCATCGAGGCCTGCACCACCGCCGGGTCCATGTTCGACCGGTCGATCGGCTGGTAGCCGTCGCCGCGCATCTCGACAAAGCCGCCGGGATAGGAAATCGTGACCTGCTCCGGCTCGACGATCGCGTGGCTGGTGTAACTGCCGGCCATGATCCAGTCCCAGGACTCACCGGCGAACAGGTTGCGACCCAGCGCGTAGTCGCCGGGCGGATTGTCGCAGCCGAACACATCCTGCATCAGCGTGACGATGACATCTTCATGCGCGGTCCGATGATCGTAACGCTGCGGTTCGCGGCCCGGCCAGTGCATCATCAGCACCGACTGCAGCTGGGCGGCTGCAAAGCTGCTCGCGTGCCCGATATAGCCGTAGCCGTTGTCGTCGAACTCGTAGCCGTGATCGCTGGCGATCATCAGCACCGTCTCGTCGGCGAGGCCTGTGTCGCGCACGCTGGCGACCAGCTTGCCTATTTCAGCATCGATCATGCGCATCGCCAGGCGGTAGCGACGCCAGGCGTCCGCCGCATCCGGGTTCGCCTGAAAGCGCTCGTCGCCGGGCAGTGCGTCCCCGCTGTCGGCCGGCGGCGCGGCAATCGGCGGGTCGTAGTAGATAAAGCCGAACAAACGCCGCGCCGGGTCATGGTCGCCCAGCCATGCGAGCCAGCTGTCGGTAACCGCTTCGTTCAATGCAATCGCGCCGCCGGGCCCTTTTCCCGTCGGCAGGCCCGGAATGCCGGCAAAAACCGTACGGTCAACCAGCGTTGGGCTGCCAAAACCCGACGCACTGTGCAGGCTGAGTTCGAAGTCCGCCGCACGCAGCTGCTGCATCAGCACCGGCGGCTGCTGAAGGTCGTAAAAGCTCCGCCAGTAGGTACTCGGCAGACCGTAGAAAAACGAGAAAAAACCCATGCGCGACGAATTGCCGCCACTGAAATGCAGCGGAAAGTCCTGCCCGCTGTCGCGAAAGCGAGCGAGGTTCGGCGTGAGTTCGTCACCGATCACGTCCGGGCGCAGTGCATCGATAAGCACCACGATGACATTCTTCGGCGCATCGCCCGGCAACGCGCAGCGCATCGGCTCCAGCGGATAGTTGAGCTGCCCTTCGCCCGGACCGAGACCGCCCTGCAGCTGACGTCGCCGCTGTGCTTGCTCCGGATCTACCCAGCCCAGTTTCGCCAGGTCGCGCTTGGCGTGAATTGGAAAGTACAGGGGCATGTAGCGTGTGAACTGCGTGATCGGCGTATGCCCGACCGCATCGCCCCAGATGTGCAGGCCGGTGCCGCCGAGCCAGCTCAGCACCAGCACCGCAGCCAGCCAGCCGCCGCCCCGACCTTCGGGCGCGGTCGCGAAGTTGCGCCAGACGCCGCCCGCGAGCAGCGATTCGAACACCAGCAAAATCAGCAGCACGATGCCGGCCAGGGTCCAGGTCGGCCATTCGAACAGCGATGCGCTGAGCAGGCTCAGGTGAAAGCGGTTGGCCGTGAACACATTGGTGTCGAGGACCAGCAGGCTCAGCGCCAGGCTCGCGATCAGCACGCCCAGCACCGTCACCGGGCCCCGGCGTGGCCAGACCAGCAGCAGCGGGATCAGCACCAGGCCCAGCGGCAGGCTGGCCAGCAATGCCATCTGCCCGGCGTAGGCGAGCGGCAGGTACAGGTTACCGAGCAGGTCGTCGTTGAACGGGTAGACGAACAGGTAGCGCAGGCCGACCAGCAGGAACAGCCCGATGTTGGCCGCTGCGAACCAGCCAACCCAGCGCAGCAGGCGGCGGCGCGTGACAGGGACCGGTTCGTTCATGCCCGGCTGTCTCGATCCGCCGCAAGGCGGTCCGCGATCGCCTTGACCGCATCGGCCCCGGCAGCGGCGCTGGAACCGAGGTTGAATACCCACTCGTCACGCAGTGCCTGCACCTCACGACGGAACGCTTCAGGCGCCGCGACCAGTTCCCGGATAACCTGCGGCGCGTCGGCAAGCGCGTCCGGCGCCAGCAGCCGCCCGAGCTTGTCGCGTACCTGCATCTCGAACGGGTCGATGCCGAGCGACTGCCAGGTCTCGTTGCGCGACTTCGGTGGCACGTCGAAATACAGCACCGGTTTCTCCAGTCCCAGACCGTAGTCCATACCTGCGCCCGACCAGTCCGTGATCATCACATGCGAGTCGAACAGCGAATCGCTCTCGCTCATTTGCTCGACCAGCCGAAAGCGCGGGTTATCGCCGTGGCGCGCAACGATGCGGTCGATCACCTCCGGGGTCTGCCAGCGCGTCTGGAAATGCGGCCGCAGGGTCAGCCGGAAGCCGGCGTCCAGCAACACGGTCGCCAGCTCCAGTCCGAAGGCGTTCAGAATGCTCTCCTCGCCCCAGGACGGCGCCAGCAGGACGTGGATTTCCGCGTCCGCATTGATCGGCGGCGGTTCACGACGCTCTGCCAGCAGCTGTTCCAGGCGTGCATAGCCGTGCGGCAACAGCTCCTTCTCCGGCAGATCCGCCAGCGCCTCGCGCCGGCGGATTTCGCGCTCGTGGTGCGGCCCGGCGCAGAGAATAGTGTCGTAGTGGTCGTAGGAGTCAGCATGGTCGGCCATGTGCGTGCTGACCAGGCTGTGAAACATGAACACGTAGTGAACCGGGTTGACGGAACGCTTCAGGTCGAGGTTATCGAGGTCGAGCAACTGGGTCAGCACCACATCGGCGTCGAGCGTCTGGCAGAAAAGGATACGAAAGAATCCATCGCCGACGCAGAACGGCAGAATGCGCGCGTTGTCCTGCTGCAAACCAGGATCGTCGCGCGTCGAAGCAACGTAGCAGAGGGTTTCGCCCAGCCGCCCGGTGAGTTCGTCAATCACGCCCTGCATGTGGTGCCAGTCCTGGGCGCTCTCGGAAAACACGACGATACGACGGCGGGCACGCGGCAGCTTCTTGAACGCCCGATAATCACGCCAGTCCTTGAGGAACTGCGCCACGAACAACTCCGGGGTCAGGTGGCCGGTGGCTCATACCGGCCGTGGGCAAACAAACTCAGTTATCGGTAGTCGGCTCACTGCCGGCCGGCGCGCCGTCCTGCTTGTCAGCCGGCTCATCGGCCCGGTCACGACGGAAAAACGCCTTGAGCTTGTACCAGTATGTCTTGACCGCGAGCGCCATGGTCGCGAACAGGCCGACGATCGCAGACAGGATCATACTGCCCGTGCTCGGGTCGAGGTAGGCCAAGGCCGGCGGAGCGAAACCCGCCAGGCCCGCGGCAGTCACGAGGAATAAGGTATTGCGCTTCATATCACCTCGCTAGATAGCATCTCTGTTAACACGGCGCAACCAAGCGGCGCGCCGCAATCCTCATCGCATTATTAACCGCGTCGGAGCGTCCGACTGGTCCCTGTGCATCAGATCGCGGTCCTGAGTCAGCCCGGCCAGCGGCTGCGACGCAGGATTTCCGGGTAGACGGTCGAGCGCGCACGCTCCAGGTGCGCCGGGTCGTCGATTTCAGCCCAGCACAGGTCGGCGACCAGCGGGCAGGCAATCGGGCGGCTGCGGCCGGCGGCAACCAGGCAATCGGTCTCGTAGTCGAAGCGCAGCGATTCGCGAAAAGCTTCTGCCGCGATAGCCATCATCAGTTCCGACAGCGCCATCGAAACCCGGGTAATGCCGACAAGTTCACCGCTCACCGGGCCATCGAGCTGCTGCGGGTCTTTGGACATGCCGGCCAGGCGGCCGTCCGGCGCACTGACGTAGACCTCGTCACCGGCACCGGTCGGCCCGGACAGCAGTATTGCATCCGGGCCGGGAAATCCCAGCAGCACGTCGAGCGCGCGCGGCTCGTAGATCAGGTCGGACTCGAGCAGCAGGTAGTCACCGGCCAGCTGCGCGCGCGCGCAATACAGCGAATACATGCTGCCCGAATCGGCGTAACGCGGATTGTGCACGGTCGCGATCTCGTCACGGCGCGCAGCCAGCTGCGTGTAGTACTCGCCGCAGTGGCCGGTCACAATCAGCACCTGCTGGATGCCGGCGGCCAGCAGCCGGTCGATCGACTCCTCGACGATGGACTCCTCGCCGAGCGCCAGGAAGCCCTTCGGCCGATCGGTCAGCTCGCCGCGCAGCCGCGTACCCATGCCGGCGGCCAGGATTACCGCATGCCGGACTTCCGCAGTCACCCGAATACGCGCCGGAGCGAGGCTTCAAGCCGCGCGAGATCATCCTCGCCGATGTCGCCCATATGCGCGATGCGAAAAATCCGCTCGGCGAAACCGGCCTGACCGGCATAGATGACGAAGCCGTCGGCTTTCAGCGCGGCATGGATGCGCGCGTAGCTGCCCGCCTCGGGCAATTCGTAAGACCACAGCACCGAGGAATACGCGCCCGGGTCCAGCAAGGTCTGCACGCCCAGGCCCTGCAGGCAGTGGTGAATCCGTTCCGCCCGTTCGCGATAGCGCCGGCCGCGCGCAGCCCAGCCACCGTCGTCGGCGAGTTCGGCCAGCGCCTCACGCAGTGCAAACGCGACCTGTACCGACTGCGTGAACGGCGAGTAGCCCTCGCCGTGCTGACCGGCGAAGTAGCGGTGCAGATCGAGATACACGCTGCCGGCGCGGGCCGGCTGCGCCCAGCGCTCGCGCCGCGCGAGAACGAACGAGATACCCGGCACGCCATGCAGGCACTTGTTCGCGGTCGCGGCCACGGCCGCGAGGTTCCAGTCCGTGCCCCGGATGGTCTCGGCCCCGAAGCTGCTGACACCGTCGAGCAGCAGCTGCAGCCCGCGCTCGCGACACAGTGCGCCGACCGCCGCAATATCGTTGAGCCGGCCGGTGGTAGTCTCGTGATGCACAGTCGCGACATGGGTGATCGCCGGGTTGGCATCCAGCAACTCTTCCGCTGCTTCGAGATCCAGCGGCTCGATCCACTCGCGCTGCAGTAGCTGCTGCGGTTTGCCGTGCACGTCGAGAATAGCGGCCATGCGCTCACCGTAAACACCGTTGGCCAGTACCAGGGTCACGCCGTCATCCGGCGCGAAACTCGCGAGCATGCCTTCCACCGCGGCGGTACCCGACCCGGTCAGCAACACGCTTTGGTAGTCCGCAGCCAAGTCGTCGTAAACGGCCGCCAGACTGTTGTTCAGATGCCGGGTCAGCTCGGCGAACTCCGGCTCGCGATGGCACCAATCACCCTCGCCCAGCGCCGCGCGCACGCGTTCGGTCAGCGTGACCGGCCCGGGGTTGAGGAGAATCTTACGGTCGGTCACACGCCGGCCCCGCGCGCAAGTTCCGCGCGCAGCCGCTCGGCGACTTCCGGCGGTTTCTGCGTCGGTCGCGGCAGGTCCGCGGCGATACCGGGTTCGATCGGCGAGTGGACGAAGCGCAGGCCCGGGCTACGATCCTCGACCTGCGCGCGCAGCGCATCCGGCGTCGCGGCCAGCTCGCAGCGCGGGTAACCGCAGGCCGCGGCAATCGACACGAAGTCTATGCTGCGCGAGACCGTGGCCTGGCCGCCGGTCGATTCATGAATCCCGTTGTCGAGCAGAATGTGCAGCAGGTTCTCCGGCCGCTCATACCCGAGCGTGGCCAGCGCCCCCAGTCGCATCAGCGCAGCACCGTCACCATCGAGCACGATCACGCGACGCGCAGGCTGTGCGGCGGCCAGACCGAGACCGAAGGTCGGCGCGCAACCCATCGAGCCGACCATGTAAATCTGGTTGGCGTGATCGCCGCAGGCGTAGAGCTCGCGACCTGTATAGCCGGTGGTCGCTACCAGCAGGTCCGCCGGCCCGGCTGCGGCCTGCACCGCGCGCAGCATGGCTTCGCGGCGCGCGCTCGGCGCGGCTCGCTCAGCATCGCGGATGATCGGTTCGCGCGCCGCAGCTGCGCTGCGCAATTTCGCCGGTGCAACGCTGCCCTTGCGCATGACCAGCGCATACGGCCGCTGTTGCTCGCGCATGTGCTTTTCCGCCGTCGCGAGCACGTCTTCGATCTGTCCGGCTTCGGTCGGGAACCAGCTCCAGGGAATCTCCATGGTCTCCAGCATCCGGGTCGTGATCTGGCCCATCAGCTCATGCTGCGGTTCGTCCGGCACACCGCCCGGTTCGCCGCGCAGCGTGGTGATGACCAAAATCGGGATGCGAAAAGTCCAGGTCAGCGAAGTCAGCGGGTTGACCGCATTGCCCAGGCCGGAGTTCTGAAACATCGCGACGGCGCCCTGCCCGCCCAGCGACGACCCGGCGGCAATCGCGACCGCATCACCCTCGTTCGCTGCACCGATGTAACGCAGCTGATCCGAATCGATGACGTAGTTGATGAACGGCTTCAGGTACGAACAGGGCACACCGGCATAGAGGCCAAAACCCTGCTTGCGCGCGGCCTGGATAAACGCGCCGGCCTCGATCATGCAAAGCGGCCGGCGGCCACCAGGTCGTCGAGGCTGTCGAC
The DNA here is from genome assembly GCA_965601985.1 of uncultured Chromatiales bacterium. Lineage (GTDB taxonomy): Bacteria > Pseudomonadota > Gammaproteobacteria > Steroidobacterales > J054. The sequence goes on from CBFCXA010000012.1 coordinate 10,405, forward strand.
GTCGAGCCAGTGCCCCGTGGTGTAGATCACGCGAACCATCTCGCCCCGCCGCACCAGCTCGTTGAGCAGGTCGTAGAGCTTGGCATGCCGATTGGCCGGGTCGTCGGCCAACGACGCGACCAGTTCGCGAAAGCGCGGCAGGGCCGGGGCCGCGACGCGCAGGTGGCTGGTCCATTCGCCGTGACGCTGAGCGTCGGGAATGTTTTCGCCGGCTTCGGTCAGCGTCACTTCACGATAGAAGGCGCGCCGGGAATTCGGTTCGCTGCAGCTTACGTAGTCGGCTGCACGCTCGCGGTTTACCGAGGCCTGCCAGTCGGCGTCGACGGAAATCACGAAATCCGCGCCCGCCTCGGCCAGGCTGTCGATGATGTAACGCCGGAAAATCACATCCCCGAAAGAGACGTATAGATCGCTGTCCGTATCCGCCGGCAGCGCGGCCAGCGCCTGCTGCAGCGACTTGAGCTCGCCGGTCTCCGCGAAGTCCGGATTGTGCACGGTATTCAGGCCAGGCAGATCGACGGCTTCCGACCGGAAGCCGGTCACCACATCGAGCTGCTTGATACCGGCGCTGTTGTAGGCCGAAAGGATGTGGCCGAGCAAGGGCTCGCCGCGCACTTCGACCATGGTCTTGGGGCGCTCGGCGGTCAACTCTCCCAGCGCCGCACCCTGCGAGGCAGCCAGCACGATAGCGCGCGCCTGGCGACTCTTCTGCGGCAGGTAGCGTTCTTCTGCCGCCTTCAGTTCGGAAGCGCCCTGCAGGCGGAAAATCTCCTTGACCGAAGCGATACCGTCCTCGACCGACTGCAGGCTCTGCTCGCGATACACCGTCTCCGCGCACTGCTGTATTGCCGGTATTGCGGCGCGCAGCAGCTGGTTGGCCCAGATGGCGATCGAGAAGCCGGCCTCGCGAAAGACGTCGGTCGGCGTCGAGTAGTACTTGGTCGGCACGATGACTACCGGTGAGCGATCAGCCCACTCCTTTTTGAACGCGAGCACCTCGGAGGGATTAGCCAGCGCGCTGTGAATCAGGATGCCGTCCGAGCCTGCGGCGTGGTAGGCCTCGGCGCGCTTCATCGCTTCGCCCAGCCCCCAGCCGGCGATAAAGGCTTCGACCCGGGTAATGATGCAGAAATCGTCGTCTGCCTGCGCGTCCTTGCCTGCCTTGATGCGGCTGCAGAACTCGTCGATGTCGGCGAGTTCCTGCTTGTTGCCGTCGATGAAGCTGTTGGTCTTCGGGTAGAGCTTGTCCTCGATGCAAACCGCGGCAATACCGCGCTGCTCGAGCTTGTGCACCAGCCGCCGCACGTTGTTGAAATTACCGTAGCCGGTATCACCATCGAGCAGGATCGGGACACTGCTGGCATCGGCCATGAACTCAAGCATCTCCAGCACCTGGGTCCAGCTCGCTTCATTGCTATCGCGCACGCCGTACTGCGCCGACATGCACAACCCGCCGGCCCAGATGCCGCGAAACCCGGCTTCCTCGACGATGCGCGCGGTGAGCCCATTGTGCGCCTCCATCAGGAACTCGAGCTGGTCGCTGTGCAGCAGCTCGCGGAACGCGGTGGTCTTGCGCGGCCGCACGGGCGCAGACAGTTCGGTGGGCTGCGTGCTCATAGCTTGGAAATACAGCTTGCGCTCATGACAGCAGATGATCCCGCGTGCCGCGCCGGGCCGCAAGCGGCCGGGCGTGATCAGTCTTTGTCGCGATAGCGTTCGCCAAGGTCGAGCATCTCGTCGGTGCCGATCACCGCGTTGATCGCGGCGAAATCGTTCATGCGATCGAGGAAATTCAGTGTCGAACCATCGCGCCGGAGCACCTCGAGATACTCCTGTGCTGCGCGGCTGAGGACGCGAACCATCGCGCCGGGAAATATCACCAGCCGGAAACCGAGCTCGCGCAGCTCGGGGGCTGGCAGTATCGGCGTCTTGCCGCCTTCGACCATATTCGCCAGCAGCGGGATCTGCGCGCCGAACTCGGCCCCGATTCGGGCAAGTTCCTCGCGATCACGCGGCGATTCAACGAACAGCACGTCCGCGCCGGCCTCCAGATACGCCGCGCCGCGCTGCAGGGCTTCATCGAGCCCGACGACGGAAATCGCATCGGTGCGGGCAATGATCAGCGTGTCGTCATGCTCGCGTGCGTCCTGCGCCGCGCGAATTTTGCCGAGCATTTCGGCCCGGCTGATCAGGCTCTTGCCGGGCAGGTGACCGCAGCGCTTGGGCAGGGTCTGGTCTTCTAGCTGAATCGCCGCAGCGCCGGCCCGCTCGTAGGCGCGCACGGTGCGACGTACATTCAGCGCATTACCGAAGCCATTGTCGGCATCGACGATCAGCGGAATCGCGACGCGCTCGCAGATGTTGGAAACGGTGTCGGCCATTTCAGACATCGTGGTCAGGCCGATGTCCGGTCGGCCCAGCCGTGAGAACGCGACACTGGCGCCACCGAGGTAAGCACAGCCGAAACCGGCCTGCTCGATCAGCAGCGCGGTGAGCGCGTCGTAGCAGCCCGGCGCAATGACCACGTCGTCACCGGCCAACGCCGCCCGCAATGCCGCCGCGCCGCTCATCGCTGCAGCTCGCCGGCGGCAATCCGCTGCTTGAGATGCGGCATCAGCCCGCCGGCCTCGACCATCGCCAGCAGGTGGGCCGGCAGCGGCTGCACGTGCCAGCTCTGACCGCTGTCGAGGTTCTCGACCTCCCCCGCCCGCGCGTCGATCCGCAGGCGCTGGCCCGCGGCTATCTCGTCCGTCGCATCCAGGCGCAGTGCCGGTATGCCGAAATTCAGCGAATTCCGGTAGAAGATCCGCCCGAACGACGGCGCGAGCACCGCCCCGACGCCGAGGTGTTGCAGCGCCATGGCCGCCTGTTCACGCGCCGAGCCGATGCCGAAATTCTTGCCGCCGACCACGATATCGCCCGGCTGTACGCTGGATGCGAAGTCGGGATCCAGCGACTCCAGGCAGTGACTGGCCATCACGTCCATCGGCGCCTTGAAATACAGACCGGGGGCCATCGCATCGGTGTTCACGCTGTCGCCGAACACCCAGGCGCAGCCCTCGATTGGCGGAAATTTGCTCACGTGAGGAATTCCCGCGGGTCGGCAATACGGCCGGCCACCGCGGCGGCGGCCACCGTGTAAGGCGAACCGAGATAGACCTCGGCGGAGTTCGCGCCCATGCGGCCGCGGAAGTTGCGATTGGTCGACGAGATGCAGACCTCGTTCTCGGTCAGCACGCCGGCGCCGAGCGCGGCACAGGCGCCGCAGCCGGTCGGCAGCATGTAGGCGCCGGCCGCGGTGATCTTCTCCAGCGTGCCGTCTGCGGCCGCGGCGCTGAGCACCTGTTGCGAAGCCGGAGCGACCAGCAGACGCGTACCGCGTGCTACGCGACGACCGTCCAGCACCGACGCGACCATGTGCAGGTCGCTCAATTTGGCGCCGACGCAGGCGCCGATATAGGCCTGGTCGATATGGGTGCCGGCGTATTGCTCGACGGCGCCGGAGTTCGCCGGCGAGTGCGGTGCCGCGACCTGCGGTTCCAGCGCGCCGGCGTCGAAGTCGCGGACGCCGCAGTAGCTCGCATCAGGATCGCTGCGCCAGGCCAGTGCGTCGTCTTCGATGTCCTGCCCGGCGGCGCGAATCGCGGCCAGGGTCGTCGCGTCTGTCTCGACCACGCCGGTCTCGGCTCCGAGTTCCGCGGCCATGTTGCAGAGCACGCCGCGTTCCTGCATCGACATGCCCGCGACGGTGTCGCCGCCGAATTCGACCACCCGTCCCGCGTTGTCGATGCCAATCTCGCGGCACAGGTAAAGCATGATGTCTTTCGCCGCGACGCCCGGACCGAACTCTCCCTGCCAGTTCACGCGCAGGGTCTCGGGGACCTGGATCCAGATTTCGCCGGTAACTGCGATGCCGGTCATTTCGATTGCGCCGAAGCCCATCATCAGGCAGCCGAAGGCACCGCCCATGCTCGAGTGTGAATCGCCGCCGCAGGCAAACATGCCGGGCTTCAGAAAGCCCTGCTCGGCCAGCACCACGTGGCCGATACCGCGCATGTCGAAGAAGCGCCGGATGCCGAACTCGTTGGCGAAGTCACGCGTCAGCTGCAGGATCGCCGCGGACTCGGCATCCACGGCCGGCGTGAAATGATCCGAGACCAATACGATCTTGTCCGGGTCCCAGACGCCGACGCCGAGTTCCTTCAGACGCGGCCAGATGCGACGCGGCCCGCCGGAGTCAAGTAACAGAGCCAGATCGACAGCGCAGGTGACGATCTCCCCTGGCGCGACCCGGCCCTGCCCGGAAGCCCGGGCAATGATCTTTTGCGTGAGTGTACTCGCCATGCTGGGTACTGTAGCCGGACTCAACCGCACAGCCAACGCCGGACGCGGTTACCCCGGATACTTCTGGAAACAAGCACCGGTCCTCTACGGGCGGGCCATCGCTCATCGGGAGCTGAACTCCGACGCAAAACCAAAGACCGGGACGAAGACGGGCGTTCAGATCCAGGCGACACACAACGACCAAAATCATTTGCAACGCAATCGCGAAAGTTGGAGGTAGTTCTCAAGTTTGATTCGGCAACAAGCGTAATCTCTGACATAAGTAAACGAGGCTGATTTTGTCATGAGGTCCGCGTTCTGGCTGACATCGGACAGGCATAGCCTGGCTCGGCGCCCATTGCTCGGCGTAGCATTGGCGGCGCTCACCCTAGGCTTGGCTGTTTACGCCTTCGATCGCGACTGGGCGACAGTGGCTTTGCTGTCTCCTTTATCCGATTTCCAGACATTACCGAGAAACTGGTTCGGCACGGGCGGGCAGTTTTTGCCCTCTTTTCTGCACGCCCTGGCTATCTCACTGCTGTTAATCCTTGCGCTCGAGCCGGGCCCCGGCGGCAGACTGATGATTTGCAGCGCCTGGTGCGCTACGGCACTCGTGCTGGAAGTCGTGCAACTGGATGACGTCTCGGCCAGCCTTATCGACGCTGCGCAACTCCATACCACGCCCCCGCTGCTCGCTCCGGTCGAAAACTACGCGCGGCAAGGCGTATTCGACTTGGCCGACATGATCGCTACCTCGCTGGGCTGCCTCGCCGCGCTGGTGAGCGCGCACATTTTCAGGAGAAGGACATGAACACCATGCGACACCGCTTGCTTCGTCCCGTGGCGGCTGCTGCCGTCGGTCTGTTCGGCATCGCCGGCATCATCGGCAGCGGCGGTGGTGGCGGGGGTGGCGGGGGTGAAAGCGGCGGCAGTAATACGCCGTCGCCTGCACTGCTGAGCATCTCCTCTGACAACGCGCTGGACGTGTCCTCCGCGCTGGTGCAGGCAGTCTTGCTCGGTTCCGACGCAGTCGACGACAGCAGCAGCCAGCTAGGCGTCGAACAGGCGCCACAGGTCGCCATGCTACGGGACCCCGGGGACGACACGAGCGACGCGACACAGGCTGGCGGCAGCCTGGACATAGTCCGCAAGATCGAGCTCGCCATTGGCCCGGTCACCGAACCCTGCGAGAGCGGCAACGGCACGGTCACCGTGTCCGGCGATGTGGCGGCCCTCGGCACGCTATCCGTTGATGATGAGTTCAACCTGGAGTTCGACCAGTGCGATGACAATATCGGGGTCATTCTCGATGGCAATCTGGACTTCGTGGTCGACGATGTGCAGGGCGACCCGCTGACCGACGTCTTTCTGCTGTCCCTGGGCACGACCTTCACCGACCTGGTCGCGACCGGAGCCGATCGAGCCTACTCGGTCAACGGCGATGCGAACTCGACGCTCGATAGTCTCGGCTTCCCCGTGACCAGCAGTACGCTGTCCGGGTCCACGCTGGAGATCGCCTCCGGCACCGAAATCTACACCTATACGAATTTCACACAGACCTTGTCGCGAAACACCACGACCGGGGAGATCGAGTTAACCGCCTCAGGAACGCTGGACAGCGATTTACTGGGTGGTTCCGTCGACTACGAAACCGTTGAGTCGATCCTGGCGATCGGCAACGAGAACCCGAGTAGCGGCGTAATACTGATCACCGGCGCAGACGATACGACTGTGCGTATCGTCATCGAGAACACGACCAGCGTACGCCTGGAAATCGACTCGGACGGCGACGGCAATGTAGACGATACCCAGTTCACGACCTGGGAAGAACTGACCGGCGCCGTCTCGTCCATCGATTCAGCGAATGCCCAGGAAGTCGCTCGAGAAGTGCTGGCCGCAGCAGTGCAGTTTCCTGGCAGCGTCGCCAGCCTGCAGTTCTTCACCGGCAACCCGTTCGAGAACCTCCGTCAGCTTGGCCCTTCCGGCAACTTCGACGGACAGGTAATCGCTTGCACCGACGGCGGAGACGCCACGATCAGCGGCTTCATCGCCAATGCCGGCACTTACACGGCAGGCGACCAGCTAAGCGCGATTTTCTCAGCCTGCGTTCGTGACCCGTCGGGCAGCCCTGTCGACTCGGGGCAGTTGGACGTCCAGATAGACAGCTACCAGAGCGCACCGCTGGTGCAGAGCGGCAGCGCGACGTTCATCGGATTGGAGCGCACCGTCGATGGCAATACGGTTACCAGCCTTGGCACCCTGGATCAAAGCGTCGAAATCATCGGCGGCGCCACCCTGGAATTCGACAGCTCGGCGATGGCGTTCGTGCTGATCGACGGACTCGTGCTGC